>JAOXRY010000194.1 GCA_025800305.1 Campylobacterales bacterium
CATATATACAAGACTGACAAACCCAACAACAGCAGTTTTGGAAGCAAGATTGGCAGAACTTGAAGGTGGTGCTAGTGGACTGGCTACTTCAAGTGGTCAAGCAGCTATTTTTTATGCTATTACAAACTTAGTTGAGGCTGGTGATAATATTATCATTTCAGACAAGATCTATGGAGGAAGTGTAACACTTTTAAAACATACAATAAAAAGATTTGGTGTAGAAGCTAGGGTGTTTGATTTGGATGATCCTACAACTATTGAGCCATTAATTGATGATAAGACAAAAGCAATTTTCTTTGAGTCATTATCAAATCCTCAAATAGCTGTAGCTGATATTGAAGGGATTTCGAAAATTGCAAAGGCGTATGGGATTATCTCAATTTGTGATAATACTGTTGCAACACCGTATATTGTAAATCCTATTGCCCATGGTACTGATGTGGTTGTCCATAGTTGTAGTAAATATATCTCTGGGCAAGGTTTGTCACTTGGTGGAGCGATTATTGATAGAGATGGTTTAAATGAATTTATTATTAATAATTCAAGATATGAGCATTTTAATAAACCAGATGATAGCTATCATGGACTTGTCTATGCAGATCTGCCATTTCCTCTTTTTAACCTTAGAGTGAGATTGGCACTTCTTAGAGATATAGGAGCGACACCGTCACCATTTAACTCATGGTCCTTGATTCAAAGTTTAGAAACACTGAATCTTAGAATTGAAAAGCATAGTAGTAATGCATTGAAAGTTGCTAAGTTTTTAGAGTCTCATCCAAAGGTGAAAAATCTGAACTATCCAGGGTTGGAAGGAAGTCACCATGAGTCATTGGTGAAGAAATACTTTAAAGATAACTTATGTAGTGGACTTATTAGTTTTGAAGTTGAGGATAAAGATACGGCGTGGAAAGTTCTTGATAATACTAAGATCTTCCAGATTGTTGTAAATATTGGTGATTCAAAATCAATTATCACCCATCCATCTTCAACAACTCATCAGCAGATTCCTTTAGAAGAGCAAAAGGAGATTGGAATCTCAGAAGGTTTAATCAGACTAAGTATTGGTCTTGAAAATCCTGATGATTTGATTGAAGATCTTAAAGTAGCTCTTGGTTAAGAATTGATGAAAGAAAAAGTTTTAGTAGGTATGAGTGGAGGAGTTGACTCCTCCATGAGTGCTTATCTTCTTCAAAAAGAGGGCTATGAGGTTATTGGAGTTTATATGAAGCTTCATAATCTAAAAGAGGGCTATCATGAGAAGAATATTGAGCTAGGACAAAGTGTCGCTGATTATCTAAAGATTGACTATCACGTTGCTGATTTTACAGAGAAATTTAAAGAGGAAGTATATAACTATTTTATCCAATCTTACAAAGATGGAAACACTCCAAACCCTTGCGTAAAGTGTAATAGGCTTATAAAATTTGGAGCATTATATGATTTTGGAAAAAGTCTAGGGGTTAACAAACTGGCAACAGGACACTATGTCAAAACAGATGGAGAGTTTATCTATGAAGCAGAAGATGATAGAAAAGATCAAAGCTATTTCCTAGCTCAATTAAAACAAGACGTGTTAAAAAGCCTTGTTTTTCCAATGGCAAACTATAAAAAAGAAGATATTGTAAAGATGGCAAAAGATCTTCCTATTATTGACAATGTTGCATTACAAGGAGAGTCTCAAGAGATCTGCTTTGTTGAGACAACCTATACAGATATTTTAAAAAAACATTACGATATTGAAAAAGAGGGAAAAGTTCTTAACAATGAAGGAAAAGTTATTGGTCATCATAAAGGCTATATGCACTATACCATTGGAAAAAGAAGAGGCTTTCACGTCAAAGGTGCAAAAGAGCCTCACTTTGTAAAAGAGATAGAGCCTTCTAGAAATGTGATTACAGTCTCTAGTAAAAATGAACTGGAAATTAATAGAGTTGTTTTAGATACTTTAAATCTTTTTAATAATGAAAAAGAGTTTACCTGTCAGGTAAAACTACGATATAGATCTGACAAGATAGAGTGTAAAGTAAAAGTAGAAGATAGTAAAGCTAATATTGATTTAGTTGAAAGTGCTTATGGTGTGGCTACTGGTCAAGTGGCAGTTTTTTATGAAGATGAAAAAGTTTTAGGAAGTGGATTTATTATCCAAGCTTCTAAGTAGAAAATTAGAAAGGTTTTTATGGCGATAGTTTCAACAAAAGGTATGTATGGACTAACTGCAATTATTATTTTAGCAAGAGAGAAAGATGAAAAACTTTTGCAAATCAAACAGATAGCATCTCAAGGGGATATCCCACCAAATTATTTAGAGCAGATCTTAGTTCTTTTGAAAAAAAGTGAAATTGTTGAAAGTATTAGAGGAGCAAGTGGTGGGTATAGACTTTTGAAAAAGCCTTCTGAAATTAGTGTGTATCAGGTTTTAAAAACCCTTGACTGCTGTGTTTCTTTTGCTGATTCAAAGACAAGTAATCAGATCTTAGAGCCATTTTTTGAAGAGACGCAAAAGAAGATGGAAGAGTTTTTTTCTTTAACAATCCAAGAACTAGATGAGTTCTTACTTTCAAAATCCAAAAATATGATGTACTATATTTAAGAGGTTGTAATCAACTTGTAACTTTTTTCTGGTACTTTTGAGAGATTTTATTCTCAATTGTACTGGAGACAGATGGGCACTATTTTAGTTGTTGAAGATGAACAAGATTTACTAGAACTAATTGAATTTTCTCTTATTGGCGATGGTCATAAAGTGTATGGCTTTGAAAATACTAATGGAGTAAAAAACTGTCTAGATGAGAAAGAGATAGACCTTATTATTATGGATAGAATTCTTCCCAATGTGGAAGGAAGCGACTTTATCCAAAAGATACGACAACAAAGATATAACCATCCTGTAATCTACGTATCTGGTAAAAACTCTACAGATGATATTATTGATGGTTTTAACAAAGGAGGAGATGATTATATCTCCAAGCCTTTTGAAATTGATATTCTAAAAGCCAGAGTTAATGCTGTTTTGAAAAGAACAAAACAAGAGACAGAAGTAACTCACCAAAGAGATATTACATATATGCCTTTGAAAAAAAGATTCTACATAGAAGATAAAGAGATGGATCTAACTGTTTTAGAGAGAAATTTAATGTTAGAGTTTTTCAAAAACAGAAATGTTCTACTTACTAGAGATATGATTATTGATGCTGTTTGGAAAGGTGATAAAGATATTAAGAAAAAAACAGTTAATGTTGCTATTAAAAGGCTCAAAGAGAAAATAGATCCAAAGGGAGAAAAAGAGTATATTCAAACCGTAAGAGGAGAAGGGTATATGTTTTCTTAGTAACCAAATTGTCTCTTTAGAAAACTATAATTAAAAAAACTGATGAAGGTTTCTAATTATGGTATTAAATGTAGAAGAACACATCGATTCTGTGGTTCCAAAGCTCAACACTAAGCATATTATAAAACTGGCAAAAAAAGTTATTAAAGAGGATGATATTAATAACTTTATACAAGTTAATTCTCACCTAAGTGGCTTGGAGTTTGTTGACGCTGTCTTAGATTATTTTGAATTTGACTTTAAAGTAAGTGGAAGAGAACTTCTAAACATTCCTACAACAGGAAAAGTAATGATTGTTGCCAACCATCCTCTTGGGGGTCTTGATGGTCTTATTTTGATTAAGCTTATTTCTCAAGTGAGAAAAGATGTAAAGATTGTTGCCAATGAGTTTTTAAATATCTTTGGTGGTTTAAAACCGATGATATTAAGTGTTGATGTTTTTGGTGAGAAAACCAGAAAAAGAAATATTAAAGAGATCTATCATGCTTTGGAAAATGAAGAGGCTGTGATTATGTTTCCCAGCGGTGAAGTAAGCCGAGCAGGACTTACAGGAATCAAAGATGGAAAATGGAAAAAGAGCTTTTTAAACTTTTCATTAAAAACACAAAGTCCTATTGTCCCTGTATTTCTAGAGGCAAAAAACTCTAAGACATTTTACACTGTATCAACTCTAAGTAGTTCTTTAGCCACTTTTTTACTTCCAAATGAGATGTTCAAAAATAGGAAAAAAGCAATTAATATAACCATTGGAGAGGCTATACTTCCTCAAGATCTCAACGTTGAAGAGTACAATAAAAAAGATCTGGCAAAGAGATTTAGAAAACACGTTTATAATCTTCCAAAAAAGAAAAAACTCCAATTCAAAACTCAAAAAGCAATCGCCCATCCAGAAAAAACAAACTATGTAAAAAAGGAGCTTGAAAGATCTGAGATTCTTCTAGATATTGATGATAAGTACAAACTCTATCTCTATGAATATAGAAAAGATGATTCAGTTTTAAAAGAGATAGGAAGATTAAGGGAACTAAGCTTTAGAAAAGTAGGGGAGG
>JAOXRY010000195.1 GCA_025800305.1 Campylobacterales bacterium
AGTTAATGGATAATAAGTAGCTATCAATACAAATAGTAAGTTAAAAATAATAGATATTTTTAATCTCTTCAAAATGCCAAAAAAAGTTCCCAAAAATAAAAATATATAAATGAAATATCCTACATAATTATAATCCTTTTGTAAATAACAAAAAGGACAATGGTGAGTTGGAAGCTCATAAATATATGTCCCAAAAAATAGAATAAGAGAGACTATTGAGATAGGGATAAAAAGAATATTTGAGATCTGAAAAAGAGTTTTATTTTTTAAAAAATAGCTAAGAGCAATTAATAAGAAATTAAGATAAAAAATTGATACAACTATACTGTTTGAAAGAGTAAAAAGTATAGATATTGTTGTTTCACTACTAGTACTAAAAAGAGTTCCACAACAGCTTACTATTTTATCAATCTCAATTGCAGAAAACATTAAAAATTCTAGAGCAATCTCAATGAAAAAAAGGAAAAAAAGACCAATGAAAAATTGAAACTTTATTTTTGTGTATGGTAAGTTTTCTTTTTTGATATCTTTGTTATGAAGAACTAGCCAGAATCCAAAAAGGTAGAGATTGAGAGTTTTTAGGATGAAAAGATAGAGGCCGTAGTCTGTTGCGTCAACCACACCAGCTCCACACATAGCTCCTGTTATTAGATTTGATAGTTTGTCAATTGTGAAAATGAAGTAGAGAAATAGAGGGATTTTTATTATGAAGATATATTTGATGATTGTTGCTGTTAGGAAGCTTTGTTTTTCTAAAGTGTATTGTTTTTTTGTTGTGCTGTTTAGATTCCAGTTTTTATAGATTTTTATGCTGAGATAAAAGGCAATAGATCCAAAAAGTATGAAAAGTGTGTTGAGAATATAGAGAGATAGAACCTCTGGATTTAGGAACATATTTCTCCGTTTTTGATGTTTATCTCTCTTGTTTTAAAATCTAAGTTGTTAAAGATTGGGTCGTGGGTTGCAACGACTACCGTTTTTCCTAGATCTTTTAGCTCTTTTAAGATCTGTAAAAAGTGTTTGGAAAGGTTTTCATCAAGGTTTGCAGTTGGTTCATCAGCGATGATTATTTTTGGGTCGTTTACCATGGCTCTTGCAATAGCTGTTCTTTGTTGTTCTCCACCTGAGAGGTTTTTGATTTGGATATCTTTTTTGTGAAAGATATTGAACTTTTTCATTGTTTGTTCTATGAGATTTTTTACCTCTTTCTCATCAGGGTTATTGGGGATAAGAGGAAGAAGAAGATTGTTCTCAACTGTTAGGTTTGGGATTAGGTTGAACTTTTGAAAGATGAATCCTATATTGTCTCTTCTATGTGTTGAAGCGAAGTGATCTGGAAGTTTGGAGATTCTTTTTTCATCTACTATGACTTCTCCAGAAGTTGGTTTTGAAAGGGCGGCAATTAGAGAGAGGATGGTACTTTTCCCACTTCCACTGGCTCCTTTTAGGATAACAACTTCATTATCTTTTATTTCTAGATCTATGTTTTTTAAAGCAACGACTTTTTCGTTTTTGTTTACTTGGTATTCTTTTTTTACGGCTTTTAAACTTATCATCTTATTACATCATCCGTTTCAAGTGTCGCTGTTCTCCAAGATGGGATTATTGTTGCGGCAATAAAGACTGGCACACTTATGAAAAATACAAGGGCAAAAGTTTGGATATCAAAAACAAAAGGGAGAATAAAATTTGTTTTTAGCTCTGAGTATCCAGTGAAAAGATCTCTAAGAATTGGAGCATGGAAAATATAGACAAAAATTAAAGAGGTTAAAGTACCTATAATATAACTTGTAAAAGAGATGATAGACGATTCATAAAACTTCTCTTTTAAAACATCATCTACAGTCCAGCCAATTGCTTTTAAGACACCAATCTCTCTTTTCTCTTCAATACTAAGACCACTGGACTTATCAAAAACAATCATAAAAAATGCAAAAAGAGCCACTGTAAAAAGAGCTAGAAAAACACCACTTTTGTAATTAAAAATATGTCTATAACTGACTTTGAGGTCTTGTTTTATAAGAAGTCTCATGTTTGGATAAAGTGCTTCTATCTTTGCTATGACAGTATCAATCTCTTCGGGATTGGCGATGTTGACAACAATGTCTGTTGCTTTGTTTTCTTCCATATCAAAGATCTCTCTTAGAAGATCTTCTGGCATTACAATGATATCGTTGGATTCTAGATCTGTTTTACTGTCCCAAACACCTGCAATTGAGACTTTTTTTATCTCTCCATCTGGCTTTACAAAATTGAAATACTCTTTGTAATAATTTTTTTCGAGAACCTTTTTCACTCCTTGACCAACAACCATAGAGTTTTCTTCAAAGATCTTCTGATTTGATTCTGTTAGATCTGAAAGAGTTTTTTTATATTGGGCTTCATATTCGCTGACACCAACCACCGTAAAGTTAACTCCAGCATTTCTAAAAAAGTAGTATCCCCAAACTCTTGGAACTACACTTTCTACTCCTTTTATTGTCAGAAGTTCATCAACCACTGATGTATCGATGTCGTAGGATTTTCCACCTTTTAGGTTTTGAACTGTAACAGATGGCAAAGAGTCAGCAGTTTGTAAAAGCTCCTCTTTGATTCCATTGGCGATAAAAAGTACAGAAGTGACTAAAAAAGTAAGAGTAGTCAGGGTGAAAAAAAGAAAAAGAGTTTTTGTTTTCTGTCTTAAAAGTGCACCGATTGCATATTCGATTAGATATCTATTTATCATTGAAGTTTCCATGGTTTGTTGAAAATGTTGAAGGGTAATACTCTGTTAGCTCTGGACTGTCTTTAAAAACAGAGAAGAGATCTGCAAGGCTTCTGTGTCTTACAAAGGCAGCTTCTGTTGAGATTGCCAGATCTGGAAGACCAACAGTCTTTACAAACTGTTGTTTCTCTTCAAAGCCAAACTGAGATCTTTCAATCAAAAAGATAGTTAAGGCAAAAGCTAAAAAAAGAAAAACATAACTATAGAAAAGAAAAGAGGTCTTTTTTGTCATCATTATCTATTTCTATCCAATCTATAGGCTAACTCTTCTGTGATTTTATCAAAGGTTAAGATCTTCATTCCTAAGTGATCTTTTTTAAACTCTTTTGCATCTTCTAGATCTTCAAAAGGAATAAGCTCGTGTCCCATTGGTCCGTAGATATTACTTCTAATGACATAATAGGCTTTGAATCCATCGATTCCTCTTTGGGTGTAGTAATCTGTTACTAAGATCTTAGAGATGTTTTTCTTCTGTGATGTTGTATAGTTTCCCCATTTTAAAGGGTGGAAGTAGAACTTTATCAGATCTTTTACTCCATCAAAAGAGAAGTGGTGGGTTTTTCCTGCGATAGAATAATGAATCTGAGCTGCCCATCTTGGGTATTTGTATGTAAACATCCCACAAACAGGGCATTTTTCACTTTCTTCAATCTTTACTCTGTCTTCAACTTCTCCAAGATCTCCTGCTCTTTTTATGTCCCAGATATATAGAGCCGCTTTGTGAAGGTTTTTTTCTTTTAGAGGTTTACAGATCTTGTCATATTTCATAGCGTGTTTTAATTCGTTGATTTCGATGTAGTCTGTTGGGTCTAGATCTTTTTTACAGTTTTTTTTGAAGATTTTTTTTCCTGCTTTGTAGTAGTGTTTTTTTCTTTTTTTCTCTTTTGATAGGAACTTTTTTAGGTTTTTCCTCTTTTCTTCTAAAAGTTTTTTAGGAATTTCTACAAAAGTTTTTCTTTTTTTATCATAGACCTTAATGTCTACTAAACCATACTCTTCTTGGTCGACTAAGAGATATTCGATTGAACTATAGTGTCTTTTTCTTCCATTGATTTTTAGCTTAGCGATTGCTGATGTTTTATAGCTTTTTTCTAGACTTTTCCCACTGACAGGACACCACTCTTTTCCCTCTTTATTTTGGTGTATTGTTAGATCTGATGAGTACAGAGACAGAAGAAAAAAAAGATAAAGAAAAACTTTTTGAAACAAGAAAATCCCACATAAAAAAATAATTGTGGGATTTTAACTAAGGATTGTTAAGTCTATGTTAAAGAATCAAATAATGCGACTCTATTTCTTCCATTGCCTTTGGAAAAATAGAGTGCTTCATCTGCTTTGTTATACAAATCATCAATACTAGAATCGATTGTTGCCTTTTCAAAAGAGATTCCAATGGAGACTGTGATTTTGTTGTAGCTTTCGTTTCGTTTGTGTTTTATATCTAGATTCTTAATATTCTCTTTTAGTTTGTGTGCCAACTCAACTGCTTCATTCTCTTTTGAGCTTTCACAAATAACTGCAAACTCTTCTCCTCCGATTCTGTAGCAATAGTCATCTTCTCTTTGAAAAGTGGCTTTGATGGTTTTTCCAACTTTTTCAATAACCTTGTCTCCTTTTAGGTGACCATAAGTGTCGTTATATTTTTTAAAGTTGTCAATATCGATGATAATAAAAGAGATGTAGTTTTTGTGTCTTTCTGCTCTTTTTATCTGTTTTTGAGAGTTTTGATTGAAGTGTCGTTTGTTGTAAAGTGTGCTAAGTTCGTCTGTTATGGAGATCTTTTGTACTTTATTGTAGGCCTTGTTGAGGTTGCACTCTACATCTTTTAAACACTTATAGTAATAGGAAAAAAGAAAAAGTAAAAGAAGGGCAATAATAATTGTAGTTTTTATAACCAACTCATAGAGAAAATCAATTTCTATACTAACATCATAAGCAACGTAAATTGTACCGATTTGCTTTTTACTAATATCATAAAAAGGTTGGTTAGAAACATAGTAATCTATACCATTATTGTTTATATAACTATGAGTTAATGGCTTTTTTTGAAGAAGAAGTTGTTGAAACTCTTCATTAAGGTTTTTGATTGTTGATTCAATGGTTAGTGAACCATTAGGGTTATTATCTAAAGTAAAAATAATCTCTCCATCAGTAGCGTTTGATAGCTCTTTCGTAAAAACATCAAACTCTTTTCCAATCTCTATATAACCAATGATTTCCCTTTCAAATCTTAAAGGAGTGACTACACGTAAAATAGGATTGTGATAAATCCCAGACTCTATCCCTCCAAAAGATTTTTCTTTGGCTTTTTCTAGTGTTACTCTTTTTATAAGATCTGAATGAACCTTAGGATTATGAACTCTTAAGAAATTCTTTTTATCAAGATTGTGAAAATAGAAATGGGTAATGTGATACTTTTCTTCAAGATCTTCATAGATTGGACTTGAGAGAGATAAAAGCCTTTCTCTATCTTGATTTTGAAACTCTTTGATGATTTTTTCATCGTGAAGAACTAAATTGATTAACCCTTGAATTTGTTTTACATTTTCTTGAATCTCTTTTTCTATTTGGTAGTTGATATTTTCAAACTTCTTTTGTGCACTGTAGACAATGTGCCTTTTTTGAAGTATGAAAAGACTGTAGATTGAGATCGCTGCGATAAGTGTAAGTAATATTATCAAAGGAGTTATAACTTTGAGGACTATTTTAAAATTTTTCATGTTTGTCCTTTATGTAAAGTGTTTATAAACATCTTACTTTTGTAATATTACCTAAAAGTGAATAGAGAAAAATGATTTAACACTAAATTAACACAACTTATTTAAACTTTCGCCAATTCAACCAAAGGAAAACAATGAATAGAAGAAATTTTTTAGCTTTTTCAGGAGCCACGGTTTTATTGGCTGGTTGTCACTCTAGGACAACTCCACATAACCATCATAATGGTCACCACCACGAAAAAGGAAAAGTAAAAAACTTTAGAACAGTTCCAAAATCTAAAGCAGAAATCCTTCAAAGTGGAAAAGAAAAAGACTTCTGTACTGTTTGTGGTATGACACTTCACCTTTTCTATAGGACAAATCATGCTGCTGATATTGGAGGAGAAACTCACCAGTACTGTTCCCATCACTGTATGCTAGAAGAGAAGAAAGTAACAGGAAAACCTCACACTAATATTAAAGTTGTAGATAATGTAACTTTAAAGTTTATGGATGCTAGAAAAGCATATTATGTTTATGATTCTCTTCAACCAGGAACTATGTCTCCAATTAGCAAGTATGCCTTTAGCAACAAAAGTGCAGCAATGAACTTTATTGAAGTTAATGAAGGGGAATTGAAAACTTTTGATGAGGTCTATAAATTGGGAATAAAAAATTTAGATAAAGAGATCTCAATGATCAAAAAAAAACAAGCTAAAGCAGCAAAAATGGGAAAAAAGATCTACGAAAAGATGTGTAAACCAACAGAAGAAAGATTTTCAAGTCCAGCTTTAGCAAAAAGCTATCTTCAAGAAAATAACCTTTGTGGAAATCTAAAAGGTAAAAAATTCCAACAAGTAGGACTCTATCTGTCTGGTAGATAAAACTAAAGGTAACAGAGGCTAAACTTTCCCAAAAGGAATTGTATGAAAAGTGTTCAAAAAGCTTTTTTAGCCTCTTTACCACTGGCTACATTAGCGCTGACAATTAATCTATCGTTTAAAATATATCTAGCCTCTTTAATTTCAAAAGAGACTTTGGCACTTTTTTTTACTACCCTTGATTTTTTCGCACTTTCACTTTTAATTCTTGTAGGGTTTAGATCTTCTATGATAGTCACTTATGCAAGAACAAAAGATGATTTAAAAATCTTAAACATATTTCGTATTTTTTTAGTTGTTGCAATTCTTCTTGCTTGGGGGCTTATTGTTCCGTATCTGAAACATCAAATGGGAGTGAATGTAGATTATTGGTATCTTGTTGCAACCCTTTTAGCTACAGCGTTATGGACATATCTAGGTAACGAACTTTCTATGTATAGAATGTATGGTTTTATGAACTATGCAACTTTTTTTGAGCCTATTTTTACTGTTATTTGGTTTAGTATTGCTTGGTTTGGTTATGGGATTCATGGGCTTCAGTCTTTGTTTATTGGAACTATTATGGGGAGTCTTTCACTTAGTGTGTTCTTACTGTACGGTAAATATAAAAATAGAGTAAAAGAACCACCAATTAAACTATTTTTGCCAGATGATAAAATGAAGCTTTTTCTAAAAAATTCTATTATATCAACAGTGGAGTTTGGATCTGGAATTGTAATGATTTATATTGCTGTTATTTTGCTTTTAGATTATCACACACCAGAAGATCTTGGAAATTTCCAAGTAGTTGTAAAGCCGATTTTAGTTGGTTTAATTGCTATCTTTGTTTTTCCTATTTTTAAATTTTTTCTTCCTGAGTTCTCAAAACTTGCTGCAGATAACAATTATGAAGAGATAAAAAAGTTAAAAGATTGGCAAATAAACTTTATTGGATTTATGAGTCTTGGTGTTATTACTCTTTTTTTAGCAGTGGGAAAAGATTTTTTGGCTTTTGCATTTCCTATTGAATATGGTAATGCTTACTTAATGCTAATGCACCTAATCTTCTTTTTCCCTTTTATTGCTCTTAATGCTTTACAGCTTTCTATCTTAAAAGCCTTTGGAAAGTTTACAGAAGCACTTTTAGTAAGGCTTTCTGGAGTGATTGTTTTTGTTATTGCTTTTTATATGATTAGATTTTTTTCAACCAGTGTGATTGATGTGATTATGGGGTTAAATATTGGTTACTTTTTTATGTTTGTAATTTCTCATTTTTTACAGAGAAAGACTCTTAGGACTTTCTCTTCATAATTTGGGAAAATTTCTTCACAGCAACCAAAGCATCTTTGCTTCTACTCATAGCAATTGATGCCATAGCAAAAAGTAGAATAAATACAGCGGCAATTACAAGTAAAAAATATTGAGTTACTTGATCTTTAAAATCAAAACCAATGGTTCCTAAAGAAGCCATTGACATTGCTGTTGGAGATGTTTTTGGTTTGTTCTGTATCATTGATATTGAACGCTCTAATTGAGAGATCTTATCATCAAGAATATCTATTCTCATAGAGTCGTGATTGGAAGATTTTTTTGATTTAACAGAGGTCATTCTAGCTATCTTCTTCTCCAAAGCAGTGATTTTTTTCTTTAGCTCTTTGTTAGAAGCCATAAGCCCTTTGTGAATAGAACCATTTTTAGAACTAGAAAGTTTTTTTACTTTTTGTTGTAGATTCCAAATAATAACTTTTAAGTTTTTTATATTCTCTTTTGTGTCTTTATCAACAATAATAGTTTTTGTTTCAACTTTTGTTTTTACAGGTTTTTGTTTTTTGCTTTTTTCAAGCTTCATAATGTGTTTTTTTAACGTGTAGATCTCTTTTTCTAGTTTATTGATTTTTGTCTCAACCTCTCCTGGTTTGTAGCTTTCAAAAATAAAATTGTCTCTAGCTAATAGTGTTATAGTAAGTGTTAATAAAATACCGATTAGTCTCATTGATAAACCT
>JAOXRY010000213.1 GCA_025800305.1 Campylobacterales bacterium
CTCATTACAAAGGTAAAGATGGACTAGTTGTTCCAAAAAATCCTTTTAAATTGCCAAAAGTAAAAAAGAATATAGTAACTAAGATCTTAAAAGGAAAAGAACACGACCAAGATCAAAAAGCCATGAAGATTTTTTTCAAAAATCATAATACGTCAGTTCCAATGCTTTTTAAACATTATACGACTATTGTAGAAAGAGATGGAGCAAAGTTTTTAGGATTTAATGTTGATCCAGATTTTTCTGATTGTTTAGATGGATTAGTCCTTGTCAGTTTAGAAAAGTTGAAACCTAAAAAAAGAGAAAGATATATGGGAAAATAAAGATAGTATTCTAATATTGAGTACTATCTTAACTCTTTTTTTATCAAATATAATGCAACATAAAATAAGAGCATCTCAACAATGAGTCCAGGTAGAACAATGGTCGTAAAAGGATCTATAAGAAACATATTAAAATTTATTGGATATAAAATTTCAAATAAGACTCTTGTTGTCCAAAGTGATACTTTTATAATTAAATAGTAATAGAGGATATCTATTATTTTTTCTATATTCTTTGCTAAAAGTAAGGTTGTAAAACCAAAAGCTATAAGAAGGATTCCAACACAAAAAACAACAAGTGTGACAAAATCAAATTCGAAAGAGGCTAGTTTTCCAAAACCTTGAGTTGCTTGAATAAATCCCATCATAAAAAAGTGGATAAAACCAACTGATATTTCAATCACACCAGCTATGATTAAGATTTTTTTTATTAGATTAGTTCTCATGAAATAATTATAGTTTTATATTCAAATTCATGTCAAGAAGATCTTTTAACTTATCGTTGAAGTTATATTATAAAATTATAGAATAAGAAGAGTAATTTTACTCTTCTTATTAGTGAATGATTTTATTTTTTATTACTCCATTTTCCATTTCAACTACTCTAATAGTCAATTTTTCTGATGTTTCATTTCCAACTCTATCACTTACTCTTATAGTGATTCTGTAGTCTCCTGATTTATTTAGTGTGATTGGTTTTCCTGTGTATTCTCTTTCTTGGTCATTGATTTTTACATAGACTTTATTGACACCAACAACATCATCAATTGTATTAACGTAAAGCTGAACCCCAGTAGGGTAGTTATTTAGTTCATTTTTCCCATCATTGACTTCAACACCTTCAACTTTTAATCCGTTATAACTAAAATGGTGAAAAAGTTTCGGAGATTTTCTATCAACTACTACATCAATAGGATTAGATTCTGTTGCATTTTCAACGTTATCTTTTCCTTTAAAGTAGAATCTGAACTTGTCATAGTCTGTAATCTCTTTTAGCATTAATGGTGCTTCGTAGCTAGTGTAGTCTCTGTCATCTATTGAGTATTTAATAGACTTGATTCCAGAAAGATTGTCTTTTCCATCAATTTTAAACTTGGCATTTTGATTGACGTAATAGACACCGTCTTCTTGGATATATCTTCCTTTGATTTTGACCTTTAATTTTGGTGGGGCAAAGTCTAGAACAATATTTGTCTTATTGACTTTTTCAACATTTCCCAGCTTATCAACAGAGTGAAAATATAGAGTTGTTTTTTGATTGATATTTTTATTCATTCCTGAAGCTAACTCTTTAAAAGTGATTGGTACGTTGTATGTTCTTTTTATATCATCTGCTAGGTATAAAGTCGAGTGGTCAACTCCTGCACAATCGCTGGACTTTAGAATCACTTTAGTAGATGGTGCAACGTAGGTTACTCCATCGTATTGATAGAATTTTTCTTGGAGTTGATATGTTGTTTTTGGTGGTGTAAGATCAAAGTTGAAAGTAAAGGTTCCAGCTTTTTCTTTGTTTCCCACTTTATCAACACTATAATATTTAATAGTGTGTTCACCGCTGGAAAGGGCTTTAAGATCTTTGTATGTTAATGGGCTAAAGTATTTTTTGAATTTACCATCATCTAAAGAGTAGTAAGAACTATTAACTCCAGAGATATTGTCTTTTCCATTGATATTGATTTTAATTTTATCTCCAATGGCAATCTCTTCTTTACAGTTAAAACTAGAAGCATTAGGTTTTAGATCTGTGACTGGTGGTGTTATATCGATATAGAATCTTTTTATTAGTTTTTTTCCAAGATTCCCAACATTATCAACAGTGATTAGATCTAGGTTGTACTTTCCTTCTTCCTTAAATGATAGAGTACCGTTGTGAGGTAGTTTATTAATTTCATTATTATTAATAGAGTAGAAAACTCCATTTTCTCCAGAGAGAGAGTCTTTGAGTTTGAACTTAAAAGATGTAGGCAAAAAGTAATACTCTTTATTTCTATTAAACATAGAGGTACCATTATGAAGGATTTTTAAGCTTGGTGCACGTCTATCCCAGATTACATTCATTCCTCCTAAGATTTTTCTATTTTTCCCAGTGTATTTAATAGAGTTTTTTCCTGGTTTTTGAAGCTTGACAGAAGCGATATCAGAGCCATTGTTTACAGGAACAGCTATTTTTTTCTGTCCACCTTTTGAGTCACTAATATAGATATAAAACTTATTGTTTTTCACATAGATCTTACTGTTTTGGTCAACATATGGTCCAGACTCAAACATATCTTTTACACTGGACTTGTCC
>JAOXRY010000224.1 GCA_025800305.1 Campylobacterales bacterium
TAAATAAATATTTGTCCTCCATATTGGTTATCTTGTAGTTTATAGGCATTTCGTTTTGGTTGCTTGTATCGTCTTACACCTTGACCAGATTGTTTTGGTAAATATCTTTTTACAGCTATAATCGAATCACTAATGGTGGACAAATATTTATTTATTGATGTTCTATCATCTTCCTTTTCCTCTATTTCATCAGAAACATCCTTTGTTTTTGTTCTGTTCAAAGCAGCTATTTTAGCCGCAATTTTGTTTCTTTTTTCCTTCACACTTTCATAATATGGATTAAGATACTCATTATCTTTTTTGAGAAGATCTTTTGGTCGAAGAAAACCATATCTTCCAATCATTTCTCTATCTTTATCATTGAAGGCGTTTTCAATATCCAGGATTATATCTTTTTTGCTTGGCTCCGTTTCACTCAGATCTTCAATCGATAATTGCGGTAATTCTTTGTTTAAAGTCACGATGTCTCGGATACCCTCAGTGATTGCGAGTTGATTCTCCTTCAATTGTTCGATGGCCTTGTCC
>JAOXRY010000228.1 GCA_025800305.1 Campylobacterales bacterium
AATATAAGAAAAGATCTCATAGAGATAATAGCTCATAGTGAGGTTAGTATCGATTATGCTGAGGAAGATCTCCCTGATGATATTCTAAATGGTATAAAATCTAAAATTGATAATATTAATAAAATTCTTTCAAAAACACTATCGGCTTCTTTAAAAAGAGATGGTCTTTTAAATGGTTATAAAGTTGCTATTATAGGAAAGCCAAATGCAGGGAAAAGTTCACTGTTAAATAGACTTCTTAGCTACGAAAGAGCTATCGTTTCAGATATCGCAGGAACTACTAGAGATAGTGTAGAGGCAGAACTTTATATAGCTGACCATTTGGTTAAAATTATTGATACAGCAGGTATTCGTGAAGGTATTGAAGTTATTGAAAGAATTGGAATTGAAAGATCTAAAGAGATAGCTAAAGAGGCTGATTTAGTTCTTGGAGTTTTTGATGGTTCTTTAGATTTTGATAGTGATGATGAACAGATTTTAAAAATACTAAGTGAAAGTGAAGGTATTGAGAAAATAGTTGTTATAAATAAAGAGGATCTCAAAAGAAAATTATTTCATGAAAAACTCAACTCATTTCAGCAAGTCTCTATTTCAACAAAAGATACAATTGAACCACTTTTAAGAAAGATAGAAAAAATTTTAGATTCCCATGATTCTTTTGAGGAACATATGCTAGTTTCTAAAAGACAAAGAGACATAGTAGTGAAAACAATCGAAGAGTTGAATATCGCTGTGGAAATTGTTCAAGAGGGAAGTCTTGAACTTTTTAGTTACCACATTCAAAATAGTGTTCAGTATATTACTGAAATTACTAAACCTTATGATTATTCAGAAGTAATGGATGTTATGTTTGGAGATTTCTGTTTAGGAAAATAAATATTTTTATTGATTTTACAGTAGAATAACGGCAATTTTAAATATTTGAAAGTAGAAAATGGACAATATTGAAGAGATTTTAGAGAGACATAAGTTAAGTTTAGAAGATTATGATCACATCAAGCAGATCTTAAAAAGAGAGCCAAACCTTGTAGAAATAGGGATTTTCTCTGCTATGTGGAGTGAAC
>JAOXRY010000240.1 GCA_025800305.1 Campylobacterales bacterium
CTAGTATCTCTTTATGGAAAATGTATACGTAGATAAAAACTTTGTCAGTGAAATAAGCCAAAAGGCAGAGGAAAGTCCTCGAAATAGGATGAATTTTAACTTTCACAAATCTGAAGAAGATCCAATCCAAAGATTTGTCAACCATATGTTGCCAACAACCTATGTGACTCCTCATAAACATCCACTTGGAACTGATATAGAAACCTTTGTGATTTTAAAAGGTCATGCTGTTATGGTGACTTTCACAGAAGATGGAGAGATAAAAGATCTCTATGAGTTAGATCCAAAGCAGGAGAATTTTGCTGTGGAGATTAATGCTAGAGAGTTTCATACTTTGGTTGTTTTAGAAGAGAGTAGTTTTTATGAAATCAAAAGAGGTCCTTATGACCAAGCTATAGATAAAGAGTTTGCTTCTTGGGCTCCTTTAGAAAGTGACGAATTAGGGCTTGTATATCTTGAGGAATTAAAGAGTAGGGTTAAAAGAAGAATTAACCCTATTTAAATTACTTTTTCTCTTCTTTTTTATAGAGAAAAATGCCATTGGCTCTTTGGGGATCAATTGTAGTTTTTTGTTTTTGATCTATTTGGTGATTGGTAAAAATATAGTAAGGAAGATTGGAAAGTCTTGCGAATCTTAAAGGGATTCCTAGTCCATATTCTACGTGCATAGCTCCTGCAAAAACAATCAGTTTATCCTTATTGGTTTTTAGAACCTTTTTTCCTATCTTATAACTTTCTTGTGCCATGTAGCTATCCCATGTGACTTGAACACGATACATTCTTTCACTACAAGACTCTTTGGTTTTTGTTTTCATTTTATGGCAGTGATTGAAATAGGGCATGACTAAAGATCTGTGTCCAGAAACTTGAAGATCTAAAGAGTCGTAAAACGCCTTTTCTTTTGAAGACATTTCATTAAATTTTCTTAAGGAGATCTTTTTTCTATCTTTTTTACTTATATTAACTCCATAAAGTCTTCCTCCACTATCTCTTACACTTTCATAAAGTGGAGAAACAAGATCCCATCTGTGTCTAGTAAACTTATCCCACTCTCTTTTTGTCTTAAGGGTTTGAGTATCAATTTTTTTATCTGTAAACTCTTTTAAAAGTGAATTGTGTTCAGGTGTAAACCATTCATTTGCTAGATGAATTTTATATCCATTCTTTCCCAATTCATCTAAAAAGCTTTTGAAAAACTCATGGGTTTTTTTTGTGTCGTGGTCATCTCCTACAAAAATAACAGGATATTGTTCTACCTCTTTCATTAGAGCTTTTAGATCTAGCTCTTTTCCTTGTTTAAGAGAGAAAATAGTTTTATCTTTTTGTTGTTTAGGCTGGATAGTGTGTTTTGGGTCTAGTTTTATAGAAGTTGAACACCCTGAAAGTAATCCTAAAAATATTATTAAGGTTGTAGTGTAAAAAAGTTTCATTAAATTCCTTTATTTTTGATAATGATAGTTTTTATCAGAAATAACCTTAAGGGACTTTTACACTTTGAATACACACTATAAACCTACAATTCCTATATAAAATACAAAAGGAATTAAAATGAAAAAGAATATCTTACTTTTACTGACAGTAATTATTGTTCTATCGGGTTGTAAGCCCGAAGAAAGAGAGACTACACAAGAACCTGTAGTTCCAGCAAATACAGTCACAACTGTTGCTGGTAGTTTTAATGTTGTAGATACGGGACAAGTAAAATGTTTTAACTCTTCTTCTGGTGTAGAAGTGGCTTGTTCAGGTGCTGGTTATGATGGAGACTATATTGGTAATCAACCAAGTTATTCTGTTAGTGATGATATTGTTACAGACAATGTTACAGGGCTAATGTGGACAAAAAGTAGTGATTTAGATAAAGATGGAGTTACTACTGATGTGGGAGATAAGAGAAGTCAAGAAGATAGTGTAAATTATTGTAGTAATCTTTCTTTAGGAGGATACGAAGATTGGAGACTTCCAGATATAAAAACTCTTTATTCTTTAATCTTATTTAGTGGAGAAGATCCTAGTGGGTATACAGGGCAGGATACTAACTCTTTGAATACTTTTTTAGATTCTAGTTTTTCTAGATCCTTTGGTGACAGTAGTAATGGTGAGAGACTGATTGATGGGCAATATGCTACTTCTACTTTGTATGTCTCTACTACAATGAATGGAGATAGGACTATGTTTGGTGTGAATTTTATTGATGGAAGAATAAAAGGATATCCAACTTCTATGGGAGGAGAGGATAAACTTTTCTATGTTCTGTGTGTGAGAGGAAATACAAATTATGGTTTGAATAATTTTAAAGATAATGGTGATGAAACAATTACTGATAATGGAACAGGACTAATGTGGCAAAAAAACGATTCCCAATCAACAAATTTTGAGAATGGAGTTTCTCAGTGTGAAAATGCTTTAACAGGAGGCTATAGTGACTGGAGGCTTCCAGATGCTAAAGAGTTGGAAAGTATTGTAGATTATTCTAGATCTCCAGATACAACAAATAGTGCCTCTATTAATGAGATTTTTAAAGCAACTTCTTTTATAAATGAAGAAGGAGAAAAAGATTGGGGTTTTTATTGGTCAAGTACAACTCATAAAAACTATACAGGTAACGGAAGTAATGGCGTGTATCTCTCTTTTGGAAGGGCTTTAGGATATATGAATGGCTCTATTATGGATGTTCATGGTGCTGGTGCTCAACGAAGCAATCATAAAGATGATTTATCACTAGGTGGTAGTAATTCTGCAACAGGAGTGAATGGAGCATATTATTACCATGGTCCTCAAGGAGATATTTTAAGATTAGATAATATGGTCAGATGTGTAAGAAAAATCAACTAAAAAAGGAGGGAAATCCTCCTTTTTAATCAATCTTACAACTATCACCCATACAATTTGGTTTCTCTTCAGGCTCTTTTAAAAAACCAGCTTGAACAGTGTAGTAGTATAGTTTACAACCAATGCAAACACCAAAAGCTGTCTCAAGATATAGAAGAACAAAACAGATAAGGCATAAAAAGCAAGTGATGTTAAAGTAACTAGGATCCCCAACTAAAAAAAGTGAGAGAATAAAAACAACAACAGATAGTCCAAGACCTAAGCTCCAAGCGAAATGCTTTTGGATCGCTCCAATATGAAGTGGTTCTTGGTCTTCTACAAAGTCTTTTGCCAGATAGATTGTTGGTGCGTAGTTTAGGTTGATAAACACTCCAATAAAAAAGTTTATGACAAAAAATCCTGTAATGTATGGTAAAACATCGTAGTTTTTAATTACAAATCCATTGACAAAAGCAATCATTCCAAGAAGAAGTAAGATTCCAGCACTTCCTCTCATTACTCTTTCATCAACAACTTTATATCCGATTCCTTCTATATTTTCTCCAAATTGAAACATATTTATTCCTTATTTAATTATTAGTTTATTGACCACTTCAAGGGTGATCTTTTTATTTAGCTTTTCTTGGATTTTAGTTTTTATACTATCTAAACTATCTTTTTCCAGAGGTTTTGTTGATAGGACTTCAATTTCAACAATTGTCTCTTCTGATGAGGTTGTTGTTATTTTTATAGGGTTAATTTCCATTGTACCGTCTAGATGTTTAATCTCCATATGAAATAGACTTTGTAAGTCACTATTTTGAATTAGTATGTTTTTAAAAGAGACATATAAAGGTATAGAAATGATAAAAAGCATAAGTCCTGTATAAATTATTCCTTTTTTTGCCCTTTGAACGGGAGAGTATCCTAAGATTATAAAGGTAACAGAAGCTGCTAAAGTAATTCCAACAAGATTGGTAATAAATAGTAAAAAAGAGCCATAAATAACTTCCCAGTCTCCCCATCCAATACCAATTCCAGTAACACTTAGTGGTGGAACAAGAGCAACAGCAATAGCCACACCAGCTAAAGATTTTCCTATCTCTTCTTTAGCATTGGCGTAAGCTCCTGCTATTCCTGAAAAAATAGCGACCATAAGATCTAAAATATTAGGATTAACTCTTCCTCTAATCTCACTGGTCATACTCTCTAATGGAACAAAAAGTGTGTAGATAGAAGAGACCAAAAGAGCTGTGGCAATACCGTAAAAAAGAGTTTTTAAACTATTTTCCAAAAGGGATTTTTCAGAACGAATCACACCCATTGAAAGTGAAATCATAGGAGCCATTAAAGGTGCTAAAATCATCGCTCCAATAATAACTGGAGCAGAGTTTTGAAAAAGTCCTGTAGTAGATAGAAGAGTACTTAAAATCATCAACATCAAAAAGCTTGTTGAGACTTGGGCACTATTTCTAAGTCCTATAAAAAGATCTTTAAAATCATCTTCTTCAGCTTTTTTGAAAAAAGGAATATTTCCCTCTAACAATAGACTATTTATCTCTCCTTTTGGTAAGGATGTGACTTTTACAGTATCTTTTTCTTCAATAGGAGTATCTTTTTGAAAACTTTGAAAGCCACTCTCTCCTAAGTGGATTTTTATCCCATCTTTTTTTATCTCCAGTAAGATCTCTTTTCCACTCATTGGTATCTTGTCATTGGTAAAATCTAAAGGAGTATTTGAGGTGATTTTTAAATAGGAAGTCTTAATAAATCCTAGACTTTTAGGTAGAGATGTTAACGAAAATTTTTGATAAAAAAGAATAGATATTAAGTAGTAGAAATAGGAAAGAACACTAGCTGGTGCAAGGATAAAAGCGTTTAGCTTTCCATCGTGGATATTTAGATCATCACTTAAAGAAGAGCTACTAATTGAAGTTGTATGTTCAACAGCAATTACACCAACAGCAGCAGTTTGAACAGAGTGATCTTTTCCTGTAGTTAAACAGAGGCTTTTATAGTTGATATTAAATAGAGTTTTAAAAAAATTCTTTACTTTTTCATAGAGTGGGATATTTAAAAAGGTAGTAGAGTGAAATCCATACATCTCTCCTACATTCACCTTATTAAAAACAACCAAACCATTACAAAAAAGAAGATCTACAGGTGTTTTTAATTCAGTGTTTAGTCCATCTTCTATCGCTTTTGGAATCTCTTTAGAGATCCCATAACTTCTCATTCCATTGGGACATAGATGATTAGGCAAGATCCCAAAAGAAATTGAACTATTAAGATAAGTATTGAAAACTTCTTTTAACTCATCATCACTAAGATAGGTAAGATAGTGGTCTTTTTCAAGAGAGTTAATAGAGTCTTTGTAATGAATTAACTCTGGTTCAACTTTGTAAGTTCCTCTAATTACCTCAATGGCAAACTGAAGCTCTGGATCATCTTCTAGTTTACCAATGAGAATATAGATTTTTTTATATGTCATTTCAAACATCTTTATTTTTTCTAGATTGTATAATAACTCTTAAAAAAGATAGTTAAATTATCTCCACCAATAGGAAGTTTCTTTCTCTTTATTTACTGGAATTGGCTCTCCCATTTTAGGAAATGTAATTGCTACATCTTTTTTGTTTGCCTCTTCTAAAGATCTCTCAAAAGGATCCATCCAGCTATGAAGTGAGAGATCAAAAGTCCCATTGTGTATAGGAAAATATCTTTTACCTTTTAGATCTATATGGGCTTGTACACTCTCCTCTGGTAACATATGGATTTGGCTCCATCTTTTATTATAAGCTCCAGTTTCAACAAATGTCATATCAAAAGGACCATATCGATCTCCAATTTGTTTGAAACCAGTAAAGTATCCACTGTCTCCACTGAAAAATAGATTGACTTTAGAAGTTTTAATAACGTAAGAACACCAAAGTGTAGAGTCTCCATCTGTAATCCATCTTCCTGAAAAGTGTTGTGTTGGTGTTGCTACAATTTCAATATCACCATTTTTTGAGCTTTCCCACCAATCAAGTTCAATGATTTTCTCTTTCTCTACACCGTACTGTAAAAGGTGTTTTGAAACTTTTAGTGGAACATAAAAAGTCTCTACTTTATCTTTTAATTTTTTTATGGCTTCTTCATCTAGATGATCATAGTGATCATGAGATATAAGAACAGCTTTGATGTTTGGCAAGTCTTCAATAGATATTGGTGGCTGATGAAATCTCTTTGGCCCCATGAAACTAAATGGTGAAGCTCTTTCACTAAAGACTGGATCTGTAAGTAAAAATTTGTTTTCCAACTTAAAAAGTAAAGTAGAGTGACCAAGTCTTATTACACTATTGTCCTCTAGCTCCTCTAATATTTTAGGAGTTACAGTCACTACAGGAATCTCCTCTTTTTTTGCTTGAGTAGGCTGTTGTTTATTAAACATAAAGTCCCATAAAATACCAGGAACTTGACTTATGTTGGCTTTATAAGCACTCTCTTCATTAAAAAATTTCCCATCTTTAAAGTGATTTGATTTTGTAATTTCTACCTCTGGCTTTTTCCCATGACAACCGCTCATAATACCTCCTAAAAATATTAAACTAACTAAAAATTTGTACCTATTCAATTGGATAACTTTCAAAATAACTATTAAAAAAAGCCTTAGTTATAAAACTAAAAACTTTTTTACCTCTTCTAATATCTCTTTGTTTATTTTTGCAATGAGAAACTTTCCATTTTTCTCTGTTGTAATTAGATCTGCATTGGTTAG
>JAOXRY010000242.1 GCA_025800305.1 Campylobacterales bacterium
ATAACCAATAAGGTTTTTTATATCTTGCTGTGTTTTTTGATAATCAAATTGAAGTTGCTCAAATGTATAATAAAAAGTGCTAACAATGGCATCAGTAGAGTCTATTAGTGTTCCATCTAAATCAAAAAGTATGATTTTTTCTTTCATTTTTTAAGCCTTTTAAAAAAATTAGGTAAAAAAAAAGAGCGGATAAAAATCCACTCTTTTGAAAATACGATAATAGAGATATATTATCTTTTTGAGAATTGTCCGCTTTTTCTTGCTTTCTTTCTTCCGTATTTTTTTCTCTCAACTGCTCTTGCGTCTCTTGTTAATAATCCGTAAGGCTTTAAGATTGTTCTGAATTGCTCATCGTAAGCAACTAAAGCTCTAGAGATACCGTGTCTTACAGCGTCAGCTTGTGCAGAGTATCCTCCACCTAAAGTTTTAACTACGATGTTTACTGAAGTTTCTTGTTTAGCTACTTCTAGTGGTTGCATAACTCTTTTTTTAATAGCTTCGTGTCCACCTAACCATGCGTCTAAAGATTGACCATTGATTGTAAGTTGACCATTTCCATTCTCTAACCATACTTTAGCTACAGATGTTTTTCTTCTTCCAGTTGCATAAACTTTTGCCATTAGTCTTATCCTTTAATTTGCGCAGTGTGAGGATGCTCAGAACCTGCATACACTTTTAATTTTTTTAACATAGCTTTACCTAAAGTAGTCTTTGGAAGCATACCTCTAGTAGCTAATTTGTATAATTTTTCTGGATTGTTTTCTAACATATCTGACATTTTGTGAGTTTTAGTCGATCCAAAATAACC
>JAOXRY010000273.1 GCA_025800305.1 Campylobacterales bacterium
GTTGTTATGAATGGTGAGGATATAACAGAGTAAACTATGGTAGATAATATCTTATTAGGGGTAATAACTTTAGGAGCTATTTACTATCTTTATATCAAACTCATAAAAAAAAGAGGTCAGTGTAACTGCTCTGACAAAGAGGGAAGCTGCAAAAGTTGAGTGACAATATTATTGAAGTTAGAGATCTTTCATTTAGTTATGGAAGAAAAACTATCTATAAAGATCTCTCCTTCAATATAAAAGAGGGGTCAGTTTTTGGACTTCTTGGTAAAAATGGAGTGGGGAAATCTACTCTTATAAATACACTTATGGGGTACAACATTCCCCAGAGTGGAAGTTGTAAAATTTTAGGGGAGGAGTCATCAAGTCTAAGTAGCACTACAAAAGATAAAATAGGGTTACTTCATGAAGGATTTATCTCTTACGATTTTCTTTCTATCAAAGAGATAGAAGAGTTTTTTGCTCCTTTTTATAAAAAATGGAGGAAAGATCTTTTTTATGATCTTGTAGATCTTATGGAGTTAGACTACTCACAAAAACTCAATACACTTTCTTTTGGTCAAAAATCTCAAGTCGTTCTAGGTCTCATCTTTGGACAAGACCCTGAAATATTAATATTAGATGACTACTCTATGGGGTTAGATGCTGGTTATAGAAGACTTTTTATTGAGTATTTAAAAGATTTTATAGATGGT
Organism: Campylobacterales bacterium; assembly: GCA_025800305.1. Lineage (GTDB taxonomy): Bacteria > Campylobacterota > Campylobacteria > Campylobacterales > SZUA-545 > JAOXRY01. The sequence goes on from JAOXRY010000273.1 coordinate 696, forward strand.
AACAAAAAGACGGTTCTTATAACTTCTCATGTGATGGATGATTTGGAGCATCTAGTTGATGAGATAGGAATTGTTCAAAAAGGTGAAGAGGTTTACCTTTCAAGTATGAAAGAGTTTACAAAGAGCTTTAGGTGTTATCAAGGAGAGAACTCTTTACACCTTGAAAAGTCTTTTTATCAAAGACTTGAAAAACAAAAAAATAGAACCCTTTACTACTCTTTTTTAGACAAAGAAACAATAGAAAGAGAAAACAACTGTAGTTTAACAGAGTTAGAGTGCTCTTTTGAAGATAAATTCTTAGGTTTTGTAGGAAAATATTAATGTTAAGAGGCGTTGTAAAAAAGGAGATAAAAAAGCTTTATTTATACTGGATCTTTTTATTTATAACTTCTTTGGTAGCTATAGGATACTTAGGATTTCATGTTGACTTTTCCTTTTCTACTGTAGAGCCTGAGTCTATGATGTGGTACAAATTTTCCTATTTAGAAGATAAACCATACTCAATGATTTTTCCTATTTTTCTGTTGGCTGGTCTTGTAATCTCTTTGGGACAATTTCTTCCTGAAAAGATAGACAAAAGAGTGAAGATCTTACTTCATCTTCCTATAACTACTGAAAAGATTGTTTTTTATCATATTGGAGCGGGGTTAGGAGTTCTCTATACTCTTTTAATCTTTCTATCTTTAGGAATTTTATTTATTATGACAAAGTACTATCCAGATGTTATAGTAGATGTGGTGATAAAAGATCTTATCTTTTGGATTATTGGAGCAACTATACTTTATTTAGGGGTAGTTTCAGTAGTCATTGAAAACTCACTAAAGTATTTAATAGGAAAGGTTTTTATCTTATCATTAAGCCTCTTTTTTTTAGATAAAAACCAATACCAACTACAAGATCTTTTGTGGATAGTAGTTGGAGGTTGGTTTTATTATCTTGTTATAGATAGCTTTAAAAGTTTAAAAAATCTAAGATCTAAAAGGATTCTCTATTTAAGTAGTGGCTTAATAGGAGTTTTTATAATTTTTAATGGATATAGTTTTTACAAAGAGAACTTTAACAAAGACTTTTCTAAATATTATATTTTTTATTCTCCAGTTCTTAAAAAATTTGTTTATCAAAAAAATTATGGAGATCATCACTTTGAGTACGGAATTAAAGGAGAGAGAACTTTTAACAGAAAAGAGTATGAAAGTAGTTTACCTTTTGTCTATTGGAAAAATCTAGATATTGTTAATAAACTTCCAATTAATATTGATGGAAAAACTTTTGATAAAAAAACTATAAAAGAGAGTAGGTTGAGTTTTTCTTATAATCCTTCTATGTTGAGAAAAAAAGAGGCAGATCTTTATCCTCTATTTAATCCAAGTTCAAAAAAAGGAGTGATTCTTTTTCCTGAAGAGATCTTTACTCCTAAAGATGATCGGTTTGAATTTTATGATTTTGATTCTGGCTTTACCAATAAAAAATATAATCTATCAATAAATAAACTTTTAAAAGAGAGAGGTTTTACCCATCCTGGAAAAGGAGTTTGGGGCAAAACTACCAACCTAAAGCCTTATGACTGGGGATATCTTTTAAAAGATATTAAAGATGAGTTCTTCTCTTTAGAGGTTGACGATAATATTCCTAAGGTGAAAAAACTGTCTATTGATAAAGATCTAATTTTTGCTAGGATCTCAGAAAATAGGCAAAAAATTCTTCAAGGAATTGGTATCGATAGCCAAGGAAAGGGATATCTTATTGGGTATCAAGATTATCTTTTAATAGATCTTGACCTTCCTGAGTTTAACTATAAAACAATGAGGTTACAGCTTATATCAAATCCGATGTATTACCTGATTCGATATAACGATAAGAAAAGATATTACGCTGTGGTATTTGATAAAGAATTTAATAAATTAGCCTATGAAAAGTATGAATAATGAATGAACTAACTATCTCCTATGAAGACTTTATTGTAAAGTTTAGAAAAACAATAACTAGCCTTGGATTAAAAAATTCCAATCAAAGAGAGTATGTTTTAAAAATACTTTTTCAAAGTAACAGCCACTTAAGTGTTGATGAGATTGGACAAGAAGTCTTATCAAAGTGTAGCCATAAGATCTCAACAGCGACTGTCTATAAGATCTTAAAGCTTTTAGAAGAACTGAAAATTGTTAATTGCATAACCATTGGAAAAAACGATAAAAAAGTCTATGAGTTAAACTTAAAATCCCATCATGACCATATGGTTTGTCAAGAGTGTGGTAATTTTATAGAGTTTTACAATGAAGATATAGAAAAGCTACAAAAAGAGATAGCTAAAAAAAATAACTTTCTTATCAATAGTCATACTATGATTATATATGGAATTTGCGATAAATGCCAATAGATCTTTTGATAGACTTGGATAATGATAACTATTCTTAATAAAAATTAAGTTTTAAATAAGTTTTACTATTAAATAATTCCCTAACAATAGGAGTAGAAATTGGAAATAACCCCAGAAAAAATAGTTGAAATTGCTTCTTATTTTACTGTTATCTCTCACGTTTCAGGACGTCTTAGAGTAAGAGTTAACCCAAAGATAAGAGAAGAAGCAAAAGATATCACCATTGAGGATATTGAAACCATATCAGAAAAGATTAGTGGAATCAATAAAATCAAAATAAATAAAGTTGTTGCTTCTGTAACAATTGAGTACGACCATAAGATCTTTGAAAAGAGACTTTGGGATGATTTAATTAGTGGTGAGAATTTAGATGAGGTGATGGCTGTTATTGAAAAACTAAAAAAGGAGGTTTCATAAAGTGGAAAGAAACTTTGATGAAGAGATCTTAGTAGCTCAAAAGGTAGATCCAAATTTTGATGAACCTATTTTAAATCAGGTTTTAAGAATCGCTGTTTACGATGAGTATCACGCTTATGAAGTCTATAAAAAAGTTTTAGAGACTTTTGGAAATGTGACTCCTTTTGCCAATATTATGGAAGCTGAGATCAATCACTACAACGCTATGGAGTTTTTGTGTAACAAATACTCTGTTCCTCTTCCTATAAATGATTGGGCAGGAAAAATTGAAGTTCCAGTAACTTTAGTAGAGTGTTGTGAGTTAGGGGTAGCCGCAGAGATTAAAAATATCAAAATGTATGATGATTTGTTGCCATATGCAAATGAGTTTCCAGATGTGGAAGATGCTCTTTTTAGACTTCAAGCCGCTTCTTATAACAACCATCTTCCTGCATTTAGACAGTGTGTTGTGAACTACACAAGTCAAAATAATCAGATGGTAAATCCTATGACGGATGTGAATAATTTTGATTCAGAGGAGATGATGAATAAGGTTAATGAGTTTGGGGAGATAGCACAAAAATTTGCTTCTGGTCAGATGAGTAATGATGAATTGATGGGAGTTCTTTCTAAAACAAATATGTCGTTTTTAGGTGGAATTTTATTAGGTGGTGTTGGAAGTGGAATCCTTTCTAACATGATGAAAGAGAAAGAAGGAGAATAAGATGTTACCGTTTATCGCAGGAGCCGTAGTAGGTGCGGCAGCAGTTGTTGCTTTTAATAACAAAAAAACAATCAAAAAAGAGTTTGCTAAAGGTGCTGTAAAAGCTGGTGAGGTTTTTGAAGATGTAAAAGAGAGTGTAGAAGAGAGTTTTGCAGAAAATTCAGAAAAAGCCAAAAAAATAGCAAAAAATGTAAAAAAAACAGTAGAAGAGAAGGTAGATAACCTTAAAAACTCTATAAAAGAAGAAAGTAAAGAATAGGAGTAATTATGATTAACACAGGTGAACCTAGAAATGTAACAGGTCATGTTGTAAGTGGAGCTGCTGCTTCTGCTATTGTTGCAACAGGACTGAATTACTCTAAATATAAAAAAGAGGAGATCTCAAAAGAAGAAGCCATTAAAAATGGTGTAAAACTTACTGTACAAGGTGGTATAGCAACAGGTTCTGCAATAGCTGCAGCTAACTATCTAGGTCAAGGAAAAACACTTGGATTCTTATCTGCATTGGCTGTTGGTGCTTTAGGTGTTTACTCAGTTGAGAAGATCTCAGAAAAAATTGAAGAACAAAAATTAATAGAGGAAGAATAATGAAAAACCAAAATCCATACATTGGACAAAACAATAACCAAATGGGAATGGGGCAACAAAACCCATATTTTAACAATCAAAATAACAATAATAGCTCTTTTTTAGGTAGTAGCTTTAATACTGGTGACTTTGTAAAAGGTGCTTTAATTGGTGCAGTTGGAGCTTATCTTCTTACAAATGAGAATGCACAAAAAGCAATCTTTAAAACACTTGCTGGTGGTGCTTCGATGTTTCAAGCTGGAATAGAAGAGATGAAAGAGCGAATGGAAGATGCCAAAGCTGAGTTAGAGGCTGAAAGAAATAGTTAAAAAATCATGAGTATTCAACTACTACATAAGACTCATGCTAGAGCTAGATACTATTGTGAATCTTTAAAAGAGAGTTTTAACCAGATAGAACTGGAAAAAGATCTAAAAAAGATTGATGGCGTAACTGATGTAAGGATCAATCAAAAAGCTAAGTCGATTGTTTTCCAATATGAAAACACAAGCCTAGATTTAATTGAAGAAAAATTGAACTCTTTAGATATTGGAAAGTATCAAGTTTGTGACACTTTCTTAAGTGATAATATCGCTTGTTGTGTTGGTGAAGAGGAGCCTTCAAAAGCTGAGATCTATAAATCAGTAGGTGCTTTAGTTACAGAACCATTTATTACAAACGACTTGGTAAAGTGGGGAATTACAAGTCTTGCTTCAAGAAGTTTGCTAATAGAGGGAGCTAAGGAGCTTTTTAGTGAAGGGTTAACTTCAAAGGTTTTAGAATCAGCTGCTGTAGGTGTCTCTATTGCTAGAAAAGACTATCTTGCTGCCAATGGAACCAATGCAATGCTTGCTCTTGGAGAATACATAGAAGAGACTACTGTCCATAGAAGTGATGACTTAATTAAAGAACTTGCCAAGCCAAATGTAAAAGAAGCTTGGATAGAAGTTGAAAAAGATGGGAAAAAAGAACTAAAACAAGTTGATACTTCTACAATTAAAGTGGGAGATATTGTTGTTGTTGGAGCTGGTGATACTATCTCTATTGATGGGCATATTATCAGTGGGAATGCTTCTGTTAACCAAGTCTCTATGACAGGTGAGAGTGAACCTATTCCTAAAGAAAGAGGAGATAGGGTAATTTCAGGAACTGTCGTTGAAGAGGGAAGAATTAAGATCTGGGCAGAACAAGTTGGAGAAGATACTGCAACAGCTAGGATTAAAAACTACATTGGTGCTAGTCTTAATGAAAAGTCAGCAGTTGGCTTAAAAGCAATTAAACTGGCAGATAAACTTGTTCCTGTAACTCTTGGTCTTGCTGGACTTTCTTATTTGATTAGTCGTGATTTTGAGTCTGTTGCTTCTGTTTTACAAGCTGATTACTCTTGTGCTTTAAAATTGGCAACTCCTGTTGCTTTTAAAACTTCCATTGCCCAAGCTGGAAAAAATGGAATCATGATAAAAGGTGCAAAATCTATTGAGGCTTTATACGAAGCGGATACTTTTGTTTTTGATAAGACAGGAACACTAACCCATGGAGAGTTGGAAGTTGAATCTATTGATTCATTTGATGATGAGTGGAGTGAGAGTGAGATCTTAAACTTAACAGCTAGTGCAGAAGAACACTATTTTCATCCTGTGGCAGAAGCAATTGTCAATGCTGCAAAAAATAGAGGTTTTGTTCATATGCATCATGATGAGGTTGAATTTATAGTTGCCCATGGTGTTAGAACAACAGTAAATGGAAAAGAGGTTGTTATTGGAAGTCGTCATTTTTTAGAAGATGATGAAAAAATCAGCTTTAAAGGTCATAAAAGAAAAATCAACCAATATCTAAAAGATGGAAAAGTTGTTCTTTATGTTGGATATGACAAAAAGCTTTTAGGAACTATCTGTATGAAAGATAGTGTAAGAAAAAATGCAAAAGATATGATCACAAAACTAAAAGAACTTGGAGTCAAAAAGACTGTAATGTTAACAGGTGATGTGGAAGCAAAAGCACAAGCCTTGGCAGAGGAAATTGGAATTGATGAGGTTTATGCCAATATGAAACCAACAGAAAAAGCAGAAATTGTTAAAAAGCTAAAAGATAAAGGAGCGAAAGTTGCCTTTATTGGTGATGGAATTAATGATGCACCAGCTTTAATGAGTGCTACAGTTGGTATTAGCATGAGTAAAGGTGCAGATATTGCCAAAGCAACAGCAGATATTGGACTTTTAAGAGATGATATTGCTTCAGTTGTAGAAGCTAAAAAGATAGCTGTTGAGACTATGAAACTGATTAATGTAAACTTTAATGCGACAGTTGGAATCAATAGTATGATTTTACTAGGAGCAACAGCAGGAATGTTTAGTCCATTAACTACTGCTATTTTACATAATGGAACAACTATAGGATTATTGGCAAATTCTGTAAAGGGTGTAAGGATAAATTAAAGAAACGATTGCTATGATAATGATAATAAGTATCAAAAGGAAATATCATGGCTTTCTTTCTTCCTGCAACAGCAATTTTAACTGCTGTTTTAACATATGAAACCGTAAAAGGGGCGAAGAAAAAGTATGATAGAAAAAAACAAAAACGAGAAAACAAAAGAAAGTAAACCTATAGCTGCTTACAAAACAATAGATCTTGATACTAAAAAAGAGTTGGCAAAAATAGGTATGACAGCTTCTTTAGGGATTACTGTTGCAACTTCTTTTAATATGAAAAATAAACTTATGAAGAATCTTCATGTAGGAGCAGGATTTGCTCTTGTTGGATTCTCTCTTTGGCACCATATGCTTTATCAGCCAACAGGAAAAGATAAAAAGAAATAGATGTCAAAACTACCAATACATTTTGCTAGAATCATATTTTTATTTTCTACGAATATTTCCAAAGGAAAAAAATGAAAAAACTATTGATTCTTAGTGTATTGGTATCGGTATTTGCCTCTTCTTTGTTGGCACACTTTCAACTGGTTTATACACCAAACACAGCACTTACAAGAGGTAAAAATATCCAGTTAAAAATCGTATTTACCCACCCTTTTGCAGATGAACATACAATGGATATGGCAGGTGTTGAAGAGTTTTATTCAATCACCAAGAAAAAAGGTAAAGTAGATCTGAGAAAAAGTCTTAAACCTATAACTTTTTATGGAAAATATGATTCAGGAAAAGGCTACAGTGTAAAGTATAAAGCAAGAAAAATGGGTGATCATATTCTTGTGATGAAACCAAAACCATATTACGTAAACGATAAAGATATCTATATTCAGCAAATTACAAAAACGGTTATTAATGTTGCTGGTATGCCAAGTGGCTGGGATAAAGATCTTGGACTAAAAGCTGAGATTGTACCTCTAACTAAGCCATATTCGATTTGGGCAGGAAGTACATTTACAGGGATTGTAAAATCCAATGGAAAACCAGTTGCCAATGCAGAGATAGATGTTGCTTATTTAAACAGTAGTATTGATATGAAAAAGAATAAAATGGGAGAAGCTAGATACCAGTCTCCTCAAGACTCTTTTATCACTTTAAACATCAAAGCTGATAAAGATGGAAAGTTTACGTTTGGAATTCCAAAGGCAGGATTTTGGGGGTTTAGTGCGGTAGGAATAGGACCTGATACAACATATGATGGAAAACCTCTTAGCCAAGATGGTGTTATCTGGGTTGAAGCTAAAGAAATGAAATAAGGAATTGTCTTGAAATATTTAATTTTACTTTTTGTTGGAATCAGTTATCTCTCTTCTCACGCAACTTTTTCAACAACAAAGGTTGTACAACCTCATGAAGCGATGGCTTACTATTTTACCCACGAAGATACTGAGATCTACAAAAAGAATATCATTCTTTCAAAATCTCAACATCAAAAAGCTCAACAACGTATTAAGACCAAAATCAAAAGTAAACTTCAACGATTCTATATTGCAGAACTAGATGGAAAGATCTTAGGTTATGGAGGATTAATAACAACAAATGTTCGTACAAAAGGTGCAACAATTTTAGTTGTTATGGACGCAGAAGGAAAGACAAAAGCTGTGGAAGTTTTAGCTTTTTTTGAACCGATGTCTTATTATCCAACAGAAAAGTGGCTTAATAGCTTTAATGAAAAGACAATAAAAGATGATTTGGTTTTAAGAGATACGGTTCCAGTAATTACAGGAGCAACATTGACCTCTGAAACATTGATAAAAGCAACAAAGACTATGTTAGCAGTCTGGGAAGAGTATTTTAATAAAGGAAACTAATTGAAGTTTACGGTAACAAAAGATCTAACTTCAAGAGGTTATCTTTCTAATATACTGATACTTATTCTTATCTCTTTAGGGCTGTTTATTGTTTCTTATTCATACTTTCAGATACATTCAGTTGGTTTTTTTCCCAGTGAGATTAAAAATAATATTTTAGGAAATGAAGAACTTTTTATAGAGCCTAAAAGCTTTATGCTTATCTTGGAAGAGATCCATATGGGGATTTTTGGATACATTGTGACAGCTGTCATTGTTTTGATGGTTTTTGTTCAAATAAAAAGATTGGAAAAGTTCTTTTATAGTGTTTCTTTGACAGTTATGGGATTGATACTTTTAGATAGTATATCTCAGCCACTTATTTTGGTGTGGGAGCCTTTTATCTATGGAAAGAGTATATTTTTCACCCTTTCAAACACCCTTCTTTTAATTCTTATTTGTATCTCTATTTCATATCTTTTAGGATTTCTAAATAAGCCTAAGAATGAAAAATAAAAATCTACAGATCTTAGTCATACTTTTTATAGTCCTTTGTGGGATCCAGCTTTTGAGTGGTATTGGGCTTTTCTTCTATAAAATTGGTTTTACCTATGAAATGGTTGGAGAGTATTTTCTAGGAAATGAAGATAAGTTTATTATGGCGAAAGAATTCAATGGACTGTTAGAGACCTCTATGTTTCACTTTGTTGGTCAACTGGGTGTAGGTTTTATAGTTGCTCACTTTATATTGTTTATCAAAGAAAAATCTAAATTGTTAATTGCTTCTGGATATCTTGTTTTGATTTTTGGATTGGTTGATATCCTCTCTCCTTATCTGATTATTAACTTTGGTGCTATCTTTGTCTGGTGGAAAATCATTGGATTTGTAGGATTTGAGATCTCAATGTTTTATATTTTAATAAACTTACTCATCTCATTTAAAAACAATAAAGTCAGATAAGTTTTTACTTTTAATTAATCTATTTTCTTTATCGACAACAACCCAGCCTATGTTTTTTAGAGTTTTAAGGTAGTTTAGGGACTCTTTATATGGCATAACCGATATTCCAGTTGTCA
>JAOXRY010000284.1 GCA_025800305.1 Campylobacterales bacterium
GCGATTCCAATAGAGCTTCCCAGCCTTAAAGGTTTTAAAATAACAGGAAGACTCATCTTCAGATCTTCACCCTCTTTTAAAAGCTCATAGTCTAAAACATCCACACCAATATTCTGTGCGTAATTTTTTGTAAAAAGTTTATTAAAACTCATTACACTTGCTTCTGTTCTTGGCCCAATAAAAGGTATATCAAAAAACTCTAGCATTGAAGCTAATTTTCCATCTTCTCCATCACCACCATGGACAAGATTTATAACAACACCAGCTTCAATCTTTTTAGAACCAAACATAGAAGAAGAACTAAACCCACCTCTCTCCATATTCATTTTTTTCTCTTTTTTATAATCACCACTGGAAAAAGTTTTTGATTTCATTTTCTCACCAGAGATCTGATATAGATCTCTTGCTTTATCAACAAAGATAAAATTTAAATTGTGTAAATTTTCAAGTTTTTTCTTTAGTGTAATTGCTGTTACGATACTAATCTCATGCTCGTAACTAATACCACCAAATAATAGGGTCAAAGTCATTTATAATTCTCTTTAATTTATTTTTGAAATTTTGCTAAGGCTTCTTTAACAAGATCTTCAACAGTAGTTCCACTACAAGTTCCAAGAACCTTGTTAATCATCTCTTTTTTAAAACCTAATGTCTCAAGAGCCATAGTAGCTTCATACACAGCTTGTGTTTTTGGAGAGCTATCGGTTGCCACAAGTTGAGAAGAAAATTCTCCCAGCTGAACTAAGATAAGTCCACCTGATTTGTTTCCAATTCCTGGAACTTTGGTAATTGTTTTAAGATCTTGGTTTGCCACAACCTCCGCAAAAGCTGATGGAGAAAATGTTGAACAAATCGCCATGGCAACCTTTGGTCCAACACCATTTACTTTTAAAAGCATCTCAAACATCTTCTGCTCATTAGGATCTAAAAATCCAAAAAGTGTCTGTGAGTCTTCTCTGTAGATTGCTGTAGTTAAAAATGTAACTTCATCATCTAAAATAGCTGAATAACAGCTAAGAGAGATATTTATTCTATATATAACCCCTCCTGCTGTCTCTACATCACAATGGGAAAGCTCTTTTGTAAATATTTTGCCTTTAATTCCTGATATCACTTATTTAATTCTCTTTTCTGTTTATAATATTTAGGATTCTTCATCTTGACCAACAACGTAGATCTCAAATCCCTCTTCCACATCTTCAAGACTCTTTTGTCTAATTCGTATCTCTCTTGCGTAGTCTTCCTCTTCTGGAAGATAAACATACTCTTTTGGAGGCATCATAGTTTTAAACATAATTTTATTGTAGCCTTTCCATGTGTCCTCATTAATCACAGAAGAAGCAAGTACAACACTTTGTAACTCATTTACCTGTGCTACTTTTATTTTATGTTTTTCATCTACTTTTTGGATCTCTTCCCGAAGTTTTTTTGCTTTTTTTAAGTCATCTTGATATGCTTTATACTTATCAACAAAGATTTTTTCAGAAGAAATACCTTTTGCTTTCTCTTTATCTAATCTTTTTTTAATCTCATCAACCCCTGGCTTATTTCTTTTAATCACATTATTTAAAGCTTGATATTTTCCTAGATAAACTTTTTTTCTAGCTTTTAATTCATTGACCTCATTAACAACTAGACGAATCTTGATTCTATCTTGCTTTGTAGCACCAGCATCCATAACAATAGTATTCTCACCACCGCTATCCATATTCTTAATATAGACTCTATTTTTAGCAAAAATTGTTACATTTGAATCTAATTCATCAATTTCTAGTTCTTCACAGTGGATTTTTCCACCTTTGGCTTTTTTTATTACTGCTTTTTTGCAGTAGAGATCTCCACCTTCAAATTGATTAATATCTGCTGTTTGACACTGTAAGAATCCTCTTAGATTATTAACATTGGCATCTGTACATGTTATTTTACTTGTTCCGTGGGTACTTCCATGGACAACAACATTAATAGCTTTAACTTCCGCTTTACTACCAATGTTCCCACCGATATTGATATTCGAAGTCTCTACCTTCATATTTGTACCAATATCGTCTTCTCCTTCACCACCATTTGTTGTAATAGTAATATTCTTGTCTAGATCTGTTACGATATTTCCTGTCTCTTTAAAGTTAATAGAGGTAACAGCCATATCCTCGCCAATTTTTAAGATCTTGTTTTTAACACTTACAAATCCCTCTTTTTTAGCATAGTACAAAAATCCACTGTCTGTTTTTTCAATTCTTATTGTTTCTTTATCAGGTTTTAATGAGTCTTTAAAAATATCTCTTGGTCTCGTAATTGGAATATGCTTTCCATTAAATCCTCGACCTGCAACTCCCAATGAGGACTTTTTATATTCAACAACAAGATCTCCTTCATTTACCTCTTGAACAAAACCTCTGTCTGCGTAATCGATTTTTTCATCTTCTGAAATAGTCTTTTTATTGTAATGAAAAATCATCTTATCATTATTTGTAGGAGTAGGAGCCACCCAATTAGCTAAAGGTAGCTTTATATCATCAAGAATATTGCCATGATTTTTTATCTCTTGGGCACACTCTTTTATAGTTGCTCTTAAATCATCATCTTTAACATTAACAAGCATTCCAAGTTTGATTTTTCGCTTATTTATTTCATCTATTAAAATATCTTCAATATCTGTTGTATGTTCGAAAGTTGATTCTTTTTTTAACACACCTGTAGCTTTTGTGTGGTATTTATCAACTCCTACCTCAAGACTTAGTTTAATTGGCTGTTGTGCCAATTTCGGTCTTATATTTACTTCATATGATTGTTTAATATCAATTTTACTTGATCTTAAAAAAGCCTCATCATTATTGATTTTCTCAATTACTTTAGGGGATAATGGAACATATTTGTCTCCATTAGGAAGCTTTACTCCTGTTGATACATTTAAGATATCAAAATCAATTCTTGACGGCTGAACTTTAAATTTTTTTGAAACTTTTTTTATAAATTCTGGTATATTAGATGTCTTAGATATAAATGGCTTAAAATCGTTTGTCAAACTCTTCCCTAAAATTCTTTAAAATTTTTTACATTATAGCAAAATGTAAACTCTGGTAGAATTATCGGCATGTTTAAAGCAATTTTTACCAATTCTTTTGGTATTTTAGTTTCAAGAGTTTTAGGATTTATAAGAGACCTTCTAACAGCCTCAATCCTTGGTGCTAATATTTACTCAGATATATTTTTTGTAGCATTTAAACTTCCCAATCTTTTTAGAAGAATTTTCGCAGAAGGTGCTTTCACACAAGCTTTTCTCCCAAGCTTTATCAGTGCCCATAAAAAAGGAAGATTTACAGTAGAAATATTTGCAAGACTAATGGGGATAATTCTACTACTATCAATAATCGTAACAATCTTTAGTGAGCTTACAACAAAGCTTATTGCATTTGGATTTGATGATGAAACAGTAGCCATTGCTTCTACATTCACAGCTATTAACTTTTACTATCTAGATCTGATCTTCGTTGTGACTTTTTTATCAGCCTTGCTTCACTATAGAAAACACTTTGCTACAACATCCTTTTCAACTGCCCTTTTAAATATCTCCCTAATTGGAGCTTTACTTATCTCAAAAGACATGGGGAAAATTGATATTGTTTGGTATCTCTCATGGGGTGTTATTGTTGGTGGTATTTTACAAGTTATTGTCCATATCATAGCTATCAAACAAGTAAAAATGTGTAAAGTTCTTGTAGTTGGTTTGAGGTCTAAAAAAGAAGATAAAAACGACAGAAAAAGATTTTACAACTCTTTTATCCCAGCAATTTTCGGATCTTCCACAGCTCACATCTCTGCATTCTTAGATACCTTTTTAGCATCATTTCTAATTGCAGGAAGTATCAGCTACCTATACTATGCCAACAGAATCTTACAACTCCCACTAGCTCTTTTTGCCATAGCAACAGCCACAGCCCTCTTCCCGACAATCGCAAAAGCCCTAAAAAGAGACGATGAAAACGAAGCCATAAGACTTCTAGAAAAATCTTTCTGGATCTTAACAGCCCTTCTAAGTATGTCCACTTTAGGAGCAATAGTCCTAAACCAAGAGATAATCTCTTTGCTTTTTGAAAGAGGAGCTTTCACAGAGAAAGACACTCTCCAAACAGCTCAGATCTTAACAATGTACATGGTCGGTCTTATCCCTTTTGGTATCGCTAAGATCTTTAGCCTCTGGCTCTATGGAAAACATCAACAAAAAACAGCAGCGATTATTTCTGCTAAAGCTTTAGGAGTAAATATTGTTTTTGCTCTGCTTTTAATAACACCTTTTGAAGCTCAGGGGCTTGCTCTTGCTTCTTCTATTGGGGGGGTTACTCTTCTTTATTTGAGTTTGAAGGAGTTTGGGTTTAGTCGGTTTTTTCCTATGATTAAGATGAAGTATGTTGGGTTGCTGGTGATTGCTTTATTTGTTGAGTATGGGATTTTAAAATTATTGCTTAATAATTTTTCTGCCTAAATATTGCCAAAACATACACTATTTCTTTTTTAATTTTAAAGACTACCGTGTACCCTTTAAATATTAGATCTCTAATATTCTCATCATCATGATAATAACTCTTACGATATTTTAATGGCATAAACTCTAGATTTTTTATTTGTTCTTTTAATAAATTTAGAAATTTTACTGCTTTAACCTCAGAATCATTTTTGGAAATAAAGTCTCTTATAATAATGAGATCTTCAACCGCACTTGGCTCAATTTTTATTTTATAGATCATTAATTAGAAATAGCTTTTTCAAAAGCTTCATCTAAAGACACACCTTTACCTGTAGAGATATTATTTACAGCCTCTGAGACTTTTTTTCTTCCATCACTTTTTGATAATACTAACTCATCTGGATAGTTACCATCTTCTTCTATAGTAACTTTATCTTTTGGCAGTAAATCCAGTAGTCCCATAAATTTGGAATAAATACTATTATCAATATTCAATGTAATTGTATGCATATAAACTTCCTTAACATTATATAAATTTTCAAAACTGCTCTTATAGGTTTCTTACTTGAGATTGTCTTTCTTTAAATTCCTCTAATGTCTCCTTAAAACAAGTTTTATAAGAATTTCCTGATTGCTTTTCAAGAATATCTTTCCATTTTTTTGCTTTGTATGTTTTAACTGTACTTTCTGCCCATCCTGTCGCTTTAGAAATATCTCTTAGTGAAATGACTTTCCCATTATTACTCTTAAAAAATTCATAGCATAATTCTGTTTTCTCATCATTAGTCATATATTTTCCTTTTAAATTTATTTTATAAAAATAGAAAATATATTGTCAATAGTTTTTTACTAGAACTTCGTAAACCTTACCTCTTTTTTCTCCGTCTGAATTTACAGATCGACTAGCAAGTACACGGTCTATCTTAAAATTTTTATAAAGTTCTCTAACCAGATCTGTATCAGAATTTGAAAGTAGAAAGTATCCTCCTATTGAATCGATATACTCACAAAGTTCTTTCAGCCTTATCTGCATATCTTCATCAAACCCCTGATCTGTGTACGAAGTGAAACTAGATGTTGTGTTTATAGGAACATAAGGAGGATCGAAATAAATGAAATCACCTTCTTTTGTATTCTCTTTAACTGCTTTTTCAAAATCTCCATTAAGGATTTGTACATTTTTTAAATAATGACTACATTCATTAAGGTTTTCTTCATCTAGTATCTTAGGATTTTCATAGTTAGCAAAAGGCACATTATGTTCTCCATTCCTATTTACACGATATAGTCCATTAAATCCTGTTTTATTTAAATATATAAAACGACTTGCTCTTTTTACTTCTGACTCATTTATGTACGATGGATTTCTATCTTTTGATCTTATTTTATAATAATATTCTGGATTATTTTCATGGGTTTTTAAATCTTCAACTAGTTCATTAAGACTATTTTTAACTACAGAATAAACATTCGTAAGTTCTGGATTATAATCATTGATAATTGCATTAAATGGCTTCAAATAAAAAAGTAAAGCTCCACCACCAATAAATGGCTCGATATAGTTATTAAATTTTTTAGGTAATCTCTTTTCAATTTCAGGAATTAATTGCCTTTTCCCTCCAACCCATTTGATAAATGGCTTTGCCATTTAACTTCTTTTTCTATAACTAAGGGCTTCTAAAATATGTGACTTACTTATGCTTTTTTTATTATCTAAGTCTGCTATAGTTCTTGCTACTCTCAACACTTTTCCTCTTCCTCTCATAGAAATTCCAAATTTTTCCAAAGCACCATTTAAAAAGTTTTCCAGTTCACTTGAAAGTTTGCAAAACTGTTCAAGATCTCTATCTTCAATTCTAGAATTGAAAACTTTCTGCCCTCTCTCTTTTTGTATTTGAAAAGCTTTTAAGACTTTTTCAAACATCTCTTTTGAGGTTGTTGTGCTTTTTCCATTAAGATCACTATCTCGCATCTCAATGAAAAGATCTATTCTATCTAAAAAAGGATCAGAAAGTCTGTTTTTGTATCTTTGAAGCTCCATATCTGAACATCTACAAAGATTCTTATCACTTAACAAATTCCCACAAGGACAAGGATTCATAGCCCCTACAAAAAGAAAATCTGTTTTGTATTCAACTTTAGAATTAACCCTAGAAATCAAAAGCTTTTTATCTTCCATAGGCTCTCGTAATGATTCTAATGTGCTTTTTCCAAAGTGTGGTAACTCATCAAACCACAAGATCCCTCGATTGGCATTGGAGATCTCCCCTATCTTTGCTCCACGACTTCCTCCACCAAATATACTAGCCTTTGTCGATGAGTGGTGGGGATTTTTAAAAGGTCTAATAGGTGTGAGATCTACCTTTTCACTATTAAGAGATTTTGCCATTGCTATTTCTAAGATCTCTTGGCGAGAAAGTGGAGGAAGAATATATCTAAGCCTTTTAGTAATCATACTTTTCCCACTTCCAGGACTTCCGCTAAAAAGAATATTGTGAAAACCAGTAGCAGCAATAAGAGCTGATCTAAGAGCTACGGTCTGCCCTTTCACTTCTTTAAAGTCCTCTTCAAAACTCTTTACATAGAAATATTTCTCATCAAGATCTAAAAAGTTAAACCCTAGATCTTCACTCTCTACAACTTCTCTACTCTCTTTATTAACAAAAAACTCAATAGCTTCTGCCAAAGTATCAACACCATAAACAGTAATTCCATAAATACTAGCAACTGTTTTGGCTACATCTTTTGGAACTAATACTGTCAGATCTTTTTGGGTATTACTAAGACTTAAAATTGTCCCAAACAAAGAAGAGGTCGAACGAACTTTCCCATCAAGACCTAGCTCCCCAAAGCAATAAATATTTTTAAAATCTATCTCTTGTTTATCCAGACCAATCAAAAGAGCAATAGGAAGATCAAAGAGACTTCCTCTTTTGGATCTATCAGAAGGAGCTAGAGAAACAGTAATCCGTAGAGGTGGAAAAGTGTATTCATTAAGCAATAGTGCAGACTTTATCCGCTCCTTACTCTCTCGTATCGCCTCATCACCAAGTCCTACGATACTAAAATTAGGAAGTCCTTTTGTAAAACTAGCTTCAATCTCCACAGAAAAAGCTTCAACACCATCAAGTCCAGCAGAATGTAATCTCTTAATTTGTTTATTCATTTTGATATTTTAATAAATAATGGTAATATTTTTCTAATTACATTACAAATTGTAATGTGACAAATAATACAAGCGGCTTTTTATGGTACTATATGGAATATTATTAGGTATCTTCATGTTTATAATAGGGTTTACTTTAGCATTGATACTTGCTGCTTTTCAAAGTATTAATGATTTTCTTTTTTCCAACCCTAAAAAAATTACTAGCATTGTTATTGGGTTAATTATTGGTGGTGGGTTAAGTGTATTTTTTAATGTTCCCTATACTATTGAATTAATTTTTAGTGGTGGTATAATAGGATTAATAGTTGGATTCTTTATTTAGTATAAAGTGGGTTTTTATTATTTTTGCTTCCTATTTAGCTCTTCTAACTCTTATAAATATTGGCAAAATAAATTTTTTTGTTTTTTTAAATCATCCACAGTTTGTTCTTAAAGCTATTGGTATTTCTTTTCTTTCCTCTCTAATAGGATTTCTTATAAACGGGTACTTTTCAACTGTAATAATACTGTATGGATTAATAGGCTTTATTATATACCTACTTTACTTTTTATTCATAGAAAACTACTAAGCTTACTTCTTCTTATTAGCTTTCTTCCACTCTTTTTCAAATTTCTTACGTTTAAGCATTGGAAGTCTCTCAACAAAAAGTTTTCCATTAAGATGATCGATTTCATGCTGAACGGCAATTGCTAAAAGATCTGTAGCTTCTAAAATTTGGTTTTCACCATTTCTATCTTGATATTGGACAATAACATGTTGGGCTCTTGTAACATCTTCGTAGGTTTCTGGGACACTGAGACATCCCTCTTGATAAACAATTTCTCCATCCATCTCTGTAATAGTTGGATTAATAAGTTCTAAGACATCTTCTCTATGTTGAATCTCATCTTCTTCTCTTGGAAGGTTTATAACCAATGCTCTTTTTAAAACACCAACTTGCACAGCAGCTAAACCAATACCGTTGTACTCAATCATAGTATCGTACATATCATCTAAAAAAGTACCCAGTTCTTTATCGAACTGGGTAACTTCTTCTGATACTTTTTTTAGTAATGGATTTGGATATTTAACAACTTCTAAAGTCATAAAGGTCTACTTTGAACTTCTCTCTACAACTTTATCGATAACACCGTACTCCATCGCTTCTTTTGCACTCATGAAAAAGTCTCTATCTGTATCTTTTTCAATTGTCTTAAAAGTCTTTCCTGTGTTTTTAGAAAGAATCGTATTAAGATCTTTCTTCATTCTATTAATTTCATCAGCTTGAATCTGAATATCAGTTGCTTGACCTTGAGCACCACCTAGTGGTTGGTGAAGCATAATTCTTGCATTTGGTAGAGCATATCTTTTTCCTGGTGTACCACACGAAAGTAAAAATGCTCCCATAGATGCAGCTTGACCAATACAAATTGTTACTACATCTGGTTTGATGTAGTTCATTGTGTCATACATTGCCATACCACTTGTTACAACTCCACCTGGAGAGTTGATATAGAAGTAGATATCCTTATTTGGATCTTCTGCTTCTAAAAATAGCAATTGAGCAACAACCGAAGCAGATACTTGGTCATTAACTTCACCACTTAACATTACAATTCTATCTTTTAAAAGTCTAGAATAGATATCGTAACTTCTCTCCCCTCTTCCTGTTTTTTCAATTACGTAAGGGACTACCATAATTACTTTTCTTCTTCTTTTTTAGTTGTTTTTTTAGCTGGAGCTTTTTTTGCAGCTGGTTTTTTTGCAGGTGCTTTTTTAGGCTTCTCTTCTGTTTTGTTTTTATCTTCAATTAGTTTTGAAAGAACTTTTTCTTCAATCATACTCATCTTGATAACAGGTATCATACCACTTTGTTGGTACTGTTCCATCATCTCTTGTGGGTTCATACCACTTCTTAACGCTTCATAGTAAAGAACCTGTTGAACTTCTTGATCAGCAACTGTAACCTCTTCAGCTTTTGCTAAAGCATCGATGATTAAAGTAGTTTTTACTCTTTCCTCAGCCTCTGGTTTTACTAAATCTCTAAGTTCTTTGATTTTATCTTGGCTTTCGCTAAGTTCTTTTAACTCTTCTTCTTTCATCCCCTGAGCTTTTTGATTAGCTAGGTGGTCAACTTCTTTTTCAACGATTGTTTCTGGAAGATCAAATTTATAAGCTTTTACAAGAGCTTCTAATAGTTTTGGCTTTAACTCATCTTGATAAAGCTTTTGCTTCTCACCCATAACTAGTTGTTCTTTCATCATCTCTTCAAACTTCTCAACTGAAGCTTCTGGATCTTGTGGCATCATTTGCTTAGCAACATCCTCGTTGATTTCAACATCTTTTTTCTCTCTAATTTCATTTAGAGTTACACTAAATACAGCATCTTTTCCTGCTAGATCTGGAGCTTGGTAACCATCTGGAAACTTTACTTCAACGTCTTTTGACTCACCTGGTTTTAGACCAATCATTCCGTCTTCAAAACCTGGGATAAATTGACCTGAACCAATTTCTAGCTGATAGTCTTTTGCAGCACCACCTTCAAAAGCTACACCATCAACTTTACCTTCAAAATCAAATACTGCAAAATCACCTTCTTTTAGTTTTCTTGCTCTAGCAATTTTTGTTGGTTGTGCAGTTTGGTTAGCTGCATTTTGCATAGCTTCTTTAACTGCTTTTGCTGTTACTTTAATCTCTTTGTGAGTTGGTACATGCTTAGAGTAATCACCTAAATCGATTGCTGGTCTGAAACAAAATTTAATTTCACACTCAACGTTTCCATCTTTTTCTTCAAATTTAGTAACTGCTGGTTCACCTAATACATCTGTAACATTTAACTCTTTTAAAGCGTCTTGGTAAGCTTTACCAACCATTTCATTTTTTGCATCTTGCTCTATTTGTTGACCATATCTTTGTTTGATAATTAAGGCAGGAACTTTTCCTTTTCTAAAACCGTCAATCTTTGCAGTTTTAGCGATTTCCTTTGCCATTTTGTCTTCGCTTTTTTTGATGTCATCTTTGGAAATTACTGCTTCTGCAACTCCATTAGCTTCATCAATTTTTTTAGCTTTTAATTCCATGCTATTCCTCATTGTCATTAATTTTTTTAGGATTTTAGCTTACATTTGCTTTAATTGCATATATTAATGTAAAGAGAAGTTTCCATGTCCCATAAAAAATTTGAAGATTCTGTGAAAAATATTTTAGAACTTGTTGGAGAAGATCCAAACAGAGAAGGACTTGTAAAAACACCTGGGAGAGTAAGAAAAGCTTTTGAGTTTATGTGCAAAGGCTACAATGAAGATCCTAAAGAAATTTTAAATCAAGCTATGTTTCAAACCACATCTAAAGAGATGGTTGTTGTGAGAAAAGTTGAATTCTATTCAATGTGTGAACATCATATGCTTCCATTTTTTGGAGAGTGTAGTGTTGCTTATATTCCAAATGAAAAAGTTGTAGGTCTTTCAAAAATCCCAAGAATTATTGAGGTATTTGCAAGAAGATTACAGATTCAAGAACAGATGACAGAGGAGATAGCAGAAGCAATAATGGATGTTGTTAAACCTAAAGGTGTAGCAGTTGTTACAACTGCTAGACATATGTGTATGGAGATGAGAGGTGTTGAGAAACACAACTCTGTAACAACAACTTCAGCACTTAGAGGTCTGTTTCATAAAAATAAAACAAGGGAAGAGTTTTTTAATATTATAAACTCTCCACTAAATAACAGATTCTAATGGGTTTAAAAAAACTAAAAAAAAACATCTGTGTTAAACAGCTCTCACCGCTTTTTGGAGTAGTAAAAAAAATTAGTCCTACCCATATCACTGGAAGTGGGCTTAATCTTGGAATTGGTGATACTGTTAAGATTGATTCACTCTCTTTAAAAAAACACACCTATGGGATGGTCACAGAGATTAACCATGATGACTTTATCGTTACCCCTTTTGGCTTTATTGAAGGCTTTAGAAATGGAGATCACATCTTCATTATGGACAAAGGCTTAAGAATTCCCGTTGGAGAAAATCTTTTAGGAAGAGTTCTTAACCCTTTTATGGAACCACTAGATGGAGAGGAAGCTCCTGTAACATCAGAACACATTCCAATTATGCAAGCACCTATCGCACCTATGAAAAGAGGAATTATTGATCAAGTCCTCTCGACAGGAGTAAAAAGTATTGATGGACTTTTAACTTGTGGTTTAGGACAGAAAATGGGGATCTTTGCTGGTTCTGGAGTTGGAAAATCCACGTTGATGGGAATGATAGTTAAAGGCTCCAATGTACCAATTAAAGTCATCGCACTAATTGGAGAGAGAGGAAGGGAGATCCCAGAATTTGTTCAGAACAACCTTAATGGAGATCTTACAAATACTGTAATAATTACAGCAACTAGTGATGATAGTCCTCTTATGAGAAAATATGGTGCTTTTTCTGCAATGGCAGTTGCTGAATACTTCAAAAACCAAGGACGTGATGTTCTTTTTATTATGGACTCTGTAACAAGATTTGCCATGGCTCAACGTGAAATAGGACTTTCTCTTGGTGAACCACCAACTACAAAAGGATATCCACCTTCAGTATTCTCACTTCTTCCTCAACTAATGGAGAGAGCTGGAAAAGAAGAAGGAAAAGGGACAATTACCGCATTTTTCACCGTGCTAATTGAAGGTGATGATATGAATGATCCAATAGCTGATCAAGCCAGATCTATACTTGATGGTCACATTGTTCTTAGCCGCGAAATGACAGATTATGGAATCTACCCTCCTGTAAATATTCTCTCTTCTGCGTCAAGACTTTTTAATGATTTAAATGATGACGAACACAAAATTTCAGCACAAACTTTTAGAAAACTCTATGCCCTTTTAAAAGAGAATGAAGTTCTTATTAGAATTGGTGCATATACCTCAGGAACAGATCCTGAATTAGACAGTGCAATTAGCAAAAAAGAGATCTTAGAAACCTTTTTAAAACAAGGAAACTCAGACAAACTTGATTTTCCTGATACAAAGGAGTTGCTAAACGCTATCTTCTCCTCTTAGTTTAAAATATATGAAAAATTCGTAAGATTGTAGATACTTTATTAGGAGGTTTTTTATAAAATATTTTATGAAAAAAATAAATAAATACCTAATTACAATTCTTTTTCTACCAACAACAATACTGTTTTCATCGGTAGAGAAAAAAACCATAGAAGATATCATTCCAATGACCATGGCAAATATACGAGGTCATCAAGCTCTTTATAATGAGGGTTGGTTTATCATAAGTTCCTCTAAAGATGCCTTTGAATATGCCCATCAAAAGTCTATTTTAAGTTCAAAAGATGCACTTTTAAAAACCTATAAAAGCGTTGAGACAAACTCTTTACAATACAAAAGTAATATGAAGAGTAATCTTCTTTCAACTCAAACAGACACAAAAGAAATCTTTGAAAAAGGGACAGAACACAGTAAAAATATTTTAAGAACAACCCACAGACTAGGCAAAATACAATATGACTTCGCCAATAGAAACTTTCAAAAAGCATGGGGGAAATTTTCCAAAGGAAATATCTATTATGAAAAAAGAACAGCCAAAGATCTAAAAGAGTTAAAAGATCTTCCAAATAACTACTACAAAGATATCAAAGATGACTTTTCCAATATCTATAAAATCACAGACTCTGTAAGTTCTGACTTTGGAGATGATATTGGTGATTACTGGGCAAGTGGCTTTAAAAAATCACAAGATGAATTTCAAAAAGAGTATGAAGAGTCTGGAAAAAGTTCCAATACACTAGTCGCTCTTGTTGATATACTTCAAGGATATGGAAAATCAATTTACTATGGGCTTTTCAAACCAACAGCACAAACAGCAGTAGATGCAACAGCCACTACAGCAGTAAGTGTAGGAAAAGCTATTGTAATTCCAACAAGTGGAGCTATCTCTATTACAGGCAGAACAATTGAGTCTCTAGGATTAACCGTCTACTACACAACTTCACTGGGAGTAAAAGTTATCTCTCCTACTGTTGAAGCTGGTTTTTTGACAGGTGTCTCTATCCTCTCTTTAGGAACTTCTGCTATTACTTACACTACAGGAGGAACTATTGGAGCTGTTAATCAAGTTGCAACAACCGTTGCTTCTCCTGTTATTGCAACAGGTAAAGCAGTTGGAAAAAGTACAGTAGATACAGGAAAATATGTCTCTTTTATGGCTTATGATAGTGTATCAGGAACATCAAAGGTCATATATAACCAACTAGCTTCTGGTGTAGTATTAGGATACAACGGATTAACTGCTATTCCTACCCACTTAGCAATGGGAGTAGTTGATACTGTTGTTTTAGCATATGATGGTCCAAGACTTGTCATTGCAACAGTTAATGGAGAAGTAGATGGTTTCTCTTCTGCAGGTCTTCCTGCTGGAACGGTTGTAGATCTTCAAAAATTACAAAACGAAAACAACATCAATATTAAAATCATTTCAAAAGATCCCAAGGTTATTGAAAATGTTCTTGGTTCTATGAAGAAGGATCTATAATGAAAAAACTATTTTTAATCATTTCAGCTTTTATACTTACCAGTTGTACTTTTAGTGATCCAGATCCTTTAAAAAACACAAAAAAACTTGTTAAAGAGGGTCATATCTCTTTATATAAAAATGGTGCATTTAAAGTTCCTAGTACCTCTATCTATCTTATTCCTCCAGGTCCGGAGCCTCTTGAACTTGCCAAAGAGTTAGCAGGTGTCAAAGCAAAAGAATCTTTTGATGTTGCGATCAAAAAAGCTTATGAAGCTGTATATATTATCCCTAAAGGAACACAACTTTCAAAAGAGGTTGCTACAGATATTTTCGGTACTGCTGAATCTATCGGAGATGGAATCACTAATAGATCTAGAACAACAGGAAACCTGATTATTGAAAAGTCATTCTTCCATGGAAAGAAATATTTTACTAAATCTTTTGAAAATGGTCTAATAGGAGGAGAAAAAGTCTATCAAACAGGAGAAGATATCGAAGAACTTTTCTCTTATGATGAAACATCTGGTGTAAATACAGGAAAAAATCTTATAGCTTCCAGCCCTGAAAGTGGGTTCTATGTTGCAAAAAAAGGTTACAGACTAGGGAAAGATCTTACATCAACTAGTATAGAGATTGGAAAGGAGTTAGCACGTAGGGGAATAGTCTTAGGAAAAGAGGCGATTGAAGAAGGTTTTTACGTAGGTGCTGGAACAATCAAAGCTAGTAATAAATTAGGAATTGAGTTAATTAAAAAAAGTCCAAAAACAGGAAAGAAAATTATCGATAAAAGCTTCTCCTCTGCCAATAAGATTATCAACTCCTCTTCAGATGTAGGAAGAAATCTTTTTAACTCTTCTATAAAAACTGCTACAAAAATAAATAACTACAGTGAGGAGAAAGGAAAAAATAATGCAATTTATGCAAAAGACTCTTTCATTTTAGGGTATGCAAAACTTCCTAAGACATTAGGAAAAAGAGCAGATAAAATAAATGAGTACCTTACATTAGATGAGTTTACCCAAGACTATAAAATAGCAGATAAACAAAGAGAAAAAAACTCATTATACTTTACAGAGATTCTTTCAGACACAGTTGATAACTACTCTAGAAATGTATCATCATCTTTTTCAAAAGCAAAAGAAGAGCTAGGAACATACAAAGAGAGTGGTGTTGCTTTTGCCTCAATAAAATCTCTTCGATGGGTACTGCAAGGAATCTTTTATGATGGGCTAATCAAACCCATTACAAACCTAACTACAGGTTCTTTAGGGTATATCGCTGTTAACGGTGTTGTATTTCCTGTTATGGTTGTTACAAATAACGGAATTACTATGTCAAAAATTGCGGTAGGAGTAACATATAATTCTGCCATTGGAGCCTATGAAATTGTTGCACCAACAGCAGAGGCATCCCTTGCTGGACTTCTCTCAACTGCCCAATATATAGGAGGGAAAGTAGCCTCTACAGCAGTTATTGGCGCAGGAACTGTAGGAAGTGCTGGAATTATTGGAGGAGGGACTGTCCTTGGAGCTGGAGCAACTGTTGGACAAGTAGCAGTAGGATCTGGTGTAGCAGCTGGAGGAACAGCTATTGGAACTGGAATTGTCGCAGGAAAAACTATCGAAGGTGGAGCTAGAGCAGTAGGAGGAACTATTGCTGGTGCTGGTGTCAGTGCTGGAGGAACAGTTGCTGGTGGAGCTACAGTCGCTGGTGGTGTTATTGCTGGTGGTGGAACAACCGCTGGAAAAGCTATTCTTGGTACAGGTGTGATAGCTGGTAACTATGGAGCAAAAGGAGCTATTGAATCTACAGGCTTTGTTCTTGGAAAAGGGGTTAAATACATAGGCGCACCTATTACAACTGCAGGTATAACAATTTCTCAAGCCTCTTATGGTGTAGTTGCTGGAGGAGTTGGGGTAACTGCTGGAAGTGGAGTTGTTGCCATAGGAGAGATCTCATCCTTAACAACAAAAACAGTTGGAGGAGTAGCCGCAGGTGGAACATTTGTAGGAGGGACAACAGCCAGTGTTGTTACAGGAACTGGACTTGGTGCTTATCAGCTTTCAAAAGCTGTTGTGGTTCCAGCTGGATACACTCTTTCTAGTGGAGTTGTCTTAAGTTATGGTACTGTTTCTCATTTATCTGCCCACGCTATCTTAGGTGTATCTGACGCAGCTTATCTTGTATTGTCTCTAGAAGGTCCTAAATGGGTTGTTTACGCTGTAACTGGGAACCTAAAAGATGATGATAATATAATCGAAGGTGCTGTTGTAGATCTTGAAAAGATCCAAAATAGAGGCTCTATTATTAAAAGAGTTGAATTAAATAAAGAACAGATTGAGAAAGTAGTCCAATCAACCTATTCTACAAAGGAAGTTCAATAACAAAAACAGCTCTCTCTTGACTGTTTCTCACACTGATTTTACCACCCATACTTCCTTCAATAATCATCTTGGCAAGGTTCAGACCAATTCCTGTTCCTTGCTCTCCTTTTGTTGTAAAATCCAAATCAAAGATCTTCTCAATAATATCTTCTGGAATTCCTCCACCATTATCAGTAATTGTTAAGATCGCTTTATCATCTTCAACCATCGTATCAATTTTTATCATTGGCTTTTCAGGGCTTTTCTCAACAAGAACATCTTTTGCATTGTTCACTATGTTCATTACAACTTGTTCTAGTTCATTTTCAAACCCATTGATCATAATATCCTCTTTAACTTCTACTTTAAGGGCAATTCCTCTTTTACTAATCTGACTAGATATTAAAGAGAGAGATTTATCAATAGCTTTATTTAAAGAAAATGGTTTGGGTATTTTGTCTGATCTAAAGAAATTTCTAAGTTCATCAATACTCGATGACATAAACCTAATTCTTTCATGAACAATTTTTGATGTAGCTGCCAGTGACTCCTCGGTCATCTCTTTATACTCGTAACTCTCTTGAATTTCATCAATGGAAAGACTTATTGCATTTAGTGGTTGCTTTAACTGATGGGCAATTATACTTATTAGCTCTCCTAAGGAGGCTTTTTTTGCTTGTTTAAAAAGAATCTCTTTTTGTTTTTCATTTGTCTTAATTTGTCTTGCGACTTCTTTTTCAAGATAGTGTCTTAAACTAATCTCTCTATATATATAAATTAATACAAGAGCTATAATTACAAAACCGAAAAAATTTATCATCATATAGATAATTGAGATCTCTGCTAAAAAGGCATTTTTTGTATAAGAGACAATATAGGCAATTGTCTTTTTATCCTTGATATTTTTTATTGGAACAAAAGCAGTAACCCCAACCTCATCGCCTATTTTGTCATAAAGGGCGAAGTTTTTAGATTCTTCCATATTTTTTTCAATAAGTGTTCTATTTGGTTGGATAATATTTGTTTCAAAATTTGATTTATCGTCGTAGCTATTTTTTGCAAAAATACTCATGTATTTTCTATTTTCAATACTTTGTACAAATTGTAGTTTGTCGTTTTTTCTTTTCCAAACCAGTGGATTAAAAACCTGCTTTTTTACAAGAAAATGAAACTTAATCATATTAACTTCATTAATAGTTTCTTCCATTGATTCTGCTGAATATCCAATATCATAAGATCTTAAATATTTTCCATCTATTGTATTGTCATAGTTTGTTACTTTAAAATTAATTCGTAGTTCATTAATCACATCAGAAAGCTCTTTTTGTATTAGCTTCTCTTTATATGTGTAGTTAAGAGTAAAAATTCCCCCAAAAAGGGCTAGAAAAATAATTAGAAAGAGAATAGTTAGTTTTTTTTGAGACATTTAGTTTTCCAAGATTTAAAATTAAAACCATATTATCTCACAATCTATTTAAAAAAGAATAGTTAGTTTTTCTTTTCCTACTCTACAGTTAACTATGAATCCATATAAATGATAATTCAGTTTTTTCTAAGTTATCTTTTAGATTAGTTTTATTTTTTCTCTGTATACTTGTTTTAGAATGAATATCTATTAAGTAAGGATATTTTATGGAAAAAGAAAATTTATCGAAAAAACTAATATCTCTTTTTTGGGATCTCAAAATTCTTTATGTAGAAGATGAAGATCTTATCTATAAAAATATGACAAGAATACTCAGACGTATCTGCAACACAGTCGACTTAGCTCACAACGGCAAAGAGGGCTATGAAATGTATCAACAAAAAGATTATGACATTATCATTACAGACCTTGAAATGCCTATAAAAGATGGGTTTTGGCTAATTGACAAAATCCGAGAGGAGACCTTACGGCAGTTTATTGTTGTCACTACAGCATACACAGATCCAGCTCATATTGAAGGTTGTCTTGATAGAGGAGTAAATGGATTTATTTCAAAACCTATTAGAATAGAAAGTCTCTTTAAAAGACTTCAAGGTTTTGGATTAGATCTTCAAAAAGATCTGGAAATAAAAAGATTAAAAGAAGAAGCAGAAAGTAAGGTGATTCTTGAAAACCACCAAACGTTACTCAGCAATATCTCCCATCATTGGAGACAACCTTTAAACTCAATATCTATAGGAGTAACAGCTTTAGAAATTGAATTAGACGAAATACTTACAAAAGAGCAAAAAAACTCTTTAGAGAGAATCCACAAAATAGTGCAAAACCTTTCAAAAAGTATTGAAGAGTTCAGAAGAATAGGTACAGTAGATAGAGAAAATAAAGAATTTGATTTTGTAGAACTTGTCCATGACGTTCAAAATATTGTCCAACCTGTTTTTGAAGAACTTAAAATCCAATCAAAAGTCTCATCAGAAACTGAAGAAATAACTTACTTTGCACCTAAAAACGCTATAGGACAAATTATCAACTCAGTTTGTAATAATGCTATTGAAAGTATTCAAAGAGATCTAGACAACTCTCCAACTTCTAAAGAATACTTTATAAACTTCTCCCTAAACACTACAGAAAACTTTATAGAACTAAAAATTACAGATAATGGAGATCAGTTCTCTAAAGATGTTCTTGATAGTATTTTTGCTCCTTACAGTTCAGCCCATAAGTACGACTCTGGAAGTGGACTAAGTCTTTACAAAGCTTATAAAATTTTAAAAACTTCGGGAGGGGATATTAAAATTCAAAATCTTGAAGATGGCTCCACTTTAGTAACTTGTGTCTTCTATAAAAATGCTTTTATTAATGTAGATACGGAAGAGAAATCGTAAAAATAGCTCCCTTGTCACCATTTTGAACCATCAGCTTTCCACCCATACTGTTTTCTATAATCATTTTAGAAAGGTTCAAGCCTATTCCTGTTCCCATATCTCCTTTTGTAGTGAAGTAAGAATCAAATATTTTTTCAATTACACCCTCATCAATACCTCCTCCATTATCTTCTATCTCGATAACTCCGTTCTCTTCTATAGTCTGACAAGAAACCCTAATAAACTTATCTTCACTTTCTATTTTTTCCAAAGCATCCTTACCATTACTAACAATATTTATAATCACTTGTTGGAGTTCTGAATCAATTCCTAGCACTTTGCAATCTGCTTTAAACTCTTTTATTATTTCAATACCTTTAGAGTTAATGTTTTTTTCAACAATTGCCAAAGACTTTTCTATGGATTTTTTTAGAGAAAAAGGTAAAGACTTTTTATCTGGTCTAAAAAAGTTTCTTAAATCATCAATACTATCAGCCATAAACTTCACCTGTGAAGTAATATCTTCTGTAATTTCACTTAGATCTTCTTCTGTCAAATCGTTAAACTGATAACTATCTAAGATGGTCTCACTTCCCAAACTTATCGCACTAAGAGGTTGTTTTAGCTGGTGAGCTATAATTCCAATTAGATCTCCCATAGCTGCTTTTTTCTGATTTAGAAAATTTTCTTTTTGTAAAGACTCAACTTTCTTTACCTCTTCTTCAACTTTCTTCTCTAAATTCTCATTGAGAACTCCTAAAGTTTCTTGAAGCAGAACATCGCTGGTCACATCAATCATGGTTCCTATCACTTTTGCAGGAATACCATTGTCCCCTAGTTTCACCTCACACTGAATCTCAACCCACTTAATAGATTGATTATTCATAACTAATCGAACCCGAATCTTCGATGGTTTTTTGTCCCTTAATAAAGTTTCATACTTTGTCTTTATCTTCTTCCTATCATCAGGGTGAACCACTTGTGTAAAAGAATCAGAAGATGGTTTTACCTTAGTTTTATCCAGACCTAAAATATTAAAAAACTCCCCTGACCAAGCCTCTTTATTTTCTATTAAGTCTTCTTCAAAAATTCCAAGTTTTGCGACCTTTTGTGCCCTTAAAAGTTTTCTCTCATTCTCTTTTAAATCTGTAACATCTTGAACAACTCCCACCATTTTTACAACAACACCGTCTTTTTCAATTGGGTTTCCTATTGCATGAATTGTTCTAATATGATTTTTTCTAATAATCCGATATTCAAAATCAAAAGGAACATTTTTTTCTAATGTGTTAATAACCTCTCTTTGATGCTTTGATAGATCTTTTTCATATATTAAAGATTCTATAACTTGAAGATTAATATCTGTACCTTTTTCTAGTCCATAAATATCATAAGTTATATCACTCCAAGTCGTCACGTCATTAATACTATCCCATTCCCAACTTCCTAAATTTGCAATAGATACAGCATTATCTAAAGTGTTTTTCAGTGCTGTTAACGCAAGATTTTGTCTTTTTTCATTGGTAATATCTCTCACTGAGGCATAGATCACTTCTTTTTCTTGGATCTTAATTCGTACTGCTGAGATAGCCGCTATATATGTTGTTCCATCTTTTCGTGTGTGAGTTCTTTCAACAAACTTTGGAATTCCAATCTCTACATCAGATATTAAATCTTGATAGTCTTCAATTTTTTTAATATCTAAATCCCAATCCATCACACTTAAAGATAGCAGTTCGCTTTTTGTATATCTTAGCAAAACAGCTATTTGATTGCTAAGATCTAAGATCTTCCCATTTTCACAAGAAAGAATTAAAACCCCATCAGACGAATATTCCATCAAAGATTGAAACTTCTCTTTCTCTTCAATATAAAGCATCATGTTTTTTTGCGTCTCTACATACTGAGCATCAAGTTCTAAGTAGGCATTTTCCAATCTCTTAGAAGAGCTTTCTTGTTTAGATAGGTAATCGTTAAATGCTTCTATTAAAACTCCTATCTCATCGCCATTTTTTGAAGGAATAAGGTTTTTTTTGTTTTCAACACTTTTATTTTTCACCATATAAGATAGATGAACAATAGGAACAACAACTCTTCTCCAAATAAAAATCATAGTAGAGGCAAAAAGCATCACAGAAACAAAAATAAGAGATAAAGAGATATATTTCATTTTTTCAAAACGATTTTTTACCAACTCTTTATTGTGCTCTATATAAGAGATAACACTTTGGTTTAGTTGATTTAATAATCCTATTAGTTGACTCTCTTGTAATTTTTTAAAGTAATTTTTTTGATTACTCTTAATGGTTAGTAGATAATACTCATTTAAAACTGCTCCATATTGTTCTAAAGTCTTTTCTATAAGTTTAGTATTTATATTGGTAGATTCTATTTTTTCAATATCTTTTTTAAGTTTTTTGTACCGACTTTTAATTAAAAAATATCTATGTTGTTCTTTATTTTGAATAAAATCATATGTCTCCATATTAAGCTCTGTTACTCGTGAAGAAAATTCTATTGCTTTAGTATTGATTTGCTCTTGTTGAGTAAAAAACATATAGGTTGTATTAATAAGATATCCACAAACCCCAACAATTGACAATAAAGAGATTCCAATTAAAAAATTAAGGTTCTTAATACTCATCATCTAATCCTGTAAAGTAACTCTTTCTTTTTGTATCGATCTTAAAACTTCTCTATCAAAAATTTTGTGAAAATCTACCTTCTTCTTTTGAACAATTTTGTTTTCTACCAGCCAATCACCTTCTATCTCCATAAGAGTTTTTAAATAGTATGGCAAACCAACCGCAAAAGAGTGTTTTCCTAAAGTGTAATCTGTGTAACGACTGTCATATTGAAAAGTTTCTTGAACCAGTTTTTTGAATTTTTCTGGATTATTTTCAATCCATTGCTCTGCTTTAATAAATGCTGATAAAAGTCTTTTAGAAACCTCTGGATTTTTATGATGGAACTCTTTATCCACTGAAAATGTAAAGTAAAAATGAAACCCCACAGGCACTGGTGAATAGAAAAACTCACCTTTATACTCTCTTGTCATATTATAAAGAAAAGGCTCCCAAGTAAAAAGTCCGTCAATTTCTCCACTTTTTAAAGCTTCTCCCCTTTTTTGAAAAGGTACATCTACCAAATCAAAATCTTTTAATAAAACACCGTTTTGTACTGCAAAAACTCCAGCATAAAACTCAGTAGCAGTTCCTAGTGAAGTCCCTATTGTTTTCCCTTTTATATCCAGTGTCTTTTTTATTCCATGGGATTTTTTTCCAATAAAACCGTTGATATTTCCCTCACCTGTAGAGGCAAGAATAGAAAAACTGTTGGTTTGAAATGCATTTTTCATATTAACAAACTCAGTAGAATTGGCAAAATCCACCTCTTTGTTTACCAATGCTTTAAATCCATCTCTACCAGTAGGAAAATAATTTATCTCTACATTTGTAAGACCTTCTCCTTCTATAAAACCTAATTTGTCTGCAACAATCTGCACCATACTGGCTTCTCCATTGTAAAGCCCGATTCTTACTGGGACAGAGATCTCAACAAAAGACTCTCTGTTTTTACTACAGGATGAAAAAACAAAAGCTAAAATAAAAGCTGTAAATATAAGTAATCTTATAGCCATAATATATCCAATTCTAATAGGTCCTATATGAATAGTACTTCATGTAAACTTTAAAAAAATTGAAATCACTCAAATAAAATATAAAATACTCTTTGTAAATAAAGGCTTAATGAAGAATCATTTTGTCCAAATACAATATAATTCAAATCTTATTGACGATAAATTTATAAAATATATAAATTTCAAATCCATGGATTTTGTTGAAAACTATAGAGTTTTCTTTCCCCTATTATGGAGAGTGAAAATTCTCTAAAGAAGGGCTATTTCATATTCTTAGGATTGAGCTCTGTATAGATAATATTTTTAGTTTCTAAATATTTATTTGCTGTATTTTTAATGTCTTTAGGTGTTATAGATCTAATCATTTTCTCAAAATTATCAATTCTATTTAAATTATCCCCATAGTAGTAGTGTTTTTTCAGTTGACCCATCCAAAACTTACCTTTCTTTTTAGCCTCTTTTAGATTTACTAATCTTTTTTTCACATATGCATTTACATATTTTTTATCAACTGTGTTGGTTTTTATATTTTTAATCTCTTCTTTAAGATATTTAACCAGTTCATCTTTTCTTGCTGGGTCGCATGAGAATGTTATATCTAAAGCAGCATGTTCATATGGCACTCTTATAAAATTACTACCAACTCTTATTCCATAAACCCCAGATTTTTCTTCTCTGATTAATTCTCTTAACTTAGTTTTTAGCACATCAGTAAAAGCACTTAATCTTATTGCTTCCATTGTTGAATATTTTGCTTCTTTGATGTAACTTAAAGATATGTCACTGATATTTTCATTGTTATAAAATCTAATAAACTTATGTTCCCCTTGAACTTGCTTATTTCCTCTGAAGTTATAGGTCTCATCTCTTTTTGTTACTGGAAGATTTCCTAAGAACTTGGTAATGTATTTTTTTACTTCATCTTTTTCTATATCTCCAACAACAATAAATGTGAAGTTATTTAAGTCAGAGAATCTATCTTTATAGATTTCCAACATTCTTTTTTTATCTAAAGCTTTTACATCATGCTTATCGTATTCGACAAATCTTTCATCGTTGCTATATCTATAGGCGTTTAACTCTTTAGAGAATTTTCTTGTAGGAATTCTATTCTGTTTTTTTAGGTTTGCCAAAGTGATGTGTTTTGTATTTTCAAAAATATTATCATCAAATTGGTATTTCGTTGTAAATAGATAAATTGTTTCTAAAAAATACTGAAAATCTTTAGTTGTGGTAGTTCCACCTAAAGACTCTCCATATCTACTTAAAGAGGAGTTAAAACTGATACTTTTATCGTTATAGATCTTTTTATAGTCTAATATGTTGTAGTTGTCATATCCTGATTTACCAATGATTTTAACTGCAAACTTTGCATTGGCAAGATCTTTTGTATCATAAAGAGAAAAACCACCTTTTGAAAAAGCATTTATATAGACTTTGTTTTTCTTATAATTGTTAAATTTATAGGCTACTTTTATCCCGTTTTTTAGAGTAAATTCATAAAAATCATATTTTTTATTGTAGTTTTCTTTAACAATCTTGGAAGGCTTTAGTTTTTTTAGATCTACAATTCTATCTGGAAGGTCTTTTGAGATTTTTTGCTTTTTTACTCTTTTTTTCCCGTTTGCTAAGATCTTTTTAACTCTTCTTTTTGAAACATCTTTACTTTCAGGAAGTTGGTAAGTAATAATTCTGCTTTTACTTTTTAAAATATCTCTATAGGCTTTATTTACATCCTTTAGGGTAATTTCAGATAATAGTCTCTCTTTTAACTTGATTTTGTACTTTTCATCGATAAATATCTCATCTACATGAGCTATATTTACTATCTCATCAACATATCTATTGGAGGTTTTATTTTTTAAAGCTTTTAGGCTATCTTGGTTGGCTTTTTTCATCTTTTTGATGGTTCTTTTAAAGTCACCTTTATCAAAACCATATTTTTCAATGGAGTAGATGAGAGAAGTTAACTCTTCTAAAGCTTTAATCTCATTGGAGCCAGTAAAAGAACTTCCAAAGTTAAAACTTAATAGATTAGTTCCAAGATACCCAAGTCTCATTCCTATTGATTTTGCAGCTGGGTTTCTTTTAATTGTTTGTTCATTGCCTTTAATGTTAAATAGTTTAGGAATGATTTTATAAATCAGATCTTTTTTATAATCAGCCTCTGTTTTAGTTTTATATGCTTCTTTATAAAAGCTAATACCAGTGCTATATTTTGTAAGTTCTTTATCTCTTGCAACAACAACTCTTGTTTTATTAACTAAAGGAACCTCTCTAGATGCTTGTTTTCTACTACTTTTGTTTTTTAGATCTTTAAAAGTTTTTATAATGAGTTTTTCAATTTTTCCTACATCAAAATCCCCTGCAATTACAAAGTGCATTAATTCTGGTCTATACCAGTCGTCGTAAAAAGCTTTAACTCTTTTAAGAGAGATGTTTTTTACAATATCCATATCACCTATTGGTGTTCTATCAAGATATTTACTATTTGCATAATATACATCTTGGGCTTGAAGGAACATTCTAAATCTGACATTGTTTCTAGATCTGGCTTCTTCTAGAACTACACCTCTCTCTTTATCTAACTCTTTTTGGGTAATTACAACTCCCCCTGCCCAATCTTTAAATACAAGCATCGCTTTTTCAAGATTATCATCTTTAAGTGGTACTTCTAGTTTATATAGAGTTCTTGTAGTGCTAGTACTTGCATTTAAGTGATTTCCAAAGCCTACTCCCATTGATTCTAAAAATGTTATTAAGTCATTACCTGGAAAGTTCTCTGTTCCATTAAAAGCCAAATGCTCTACCAAATGTGCAATCCCCTTTTGATCGTCATCCTCTTCCAAGGAACCGGCTTCTACTAAGAGTCTAAAAGAGGCTTTATCTTGTGGTTTGGAGTTTTTCTTAATTGTATATTTTAAACCGTTTTTTAACTCTCCTGTAACAAGTGATGGTTCTACAGGTAGGTCTTTCCCTGTAAGTGTTGTAACAAGACAGAGTATTACAAATACTATGGTTTTTATTCTATTCATTATTTTCCTTGTATTATTTTTGTAGATATTAATTTATTAAAAAGAACTAGAGTTATCAAAGAATAGATCCCTCCAACAACAAGCAGACCAAAAGGAATCAAATGGGTATTAATATCTCTTTTTGTAAGTTTTACAAATAGTATTAAAGCAAAACCTAACAAGATATTAAGATAGAGTGCTTTTATATGAACATCTCTTACCTCTATTTGATAGTGACCACTATTGCCTAAAAAAACCACGGTTCTAAAAGGAAGTACCAACTCTTTAATAGTCTCATAAATTGTTGAACCTTTATAAAGAAATTGGAAGGTTTTTTTCTTTAAAAGCTCATAATCTAAATTTGTAATATATGTATCTACAACCTTTGTATCTCTTGCTTCATCGAAAGATGTAATATTGATAATTCTATTGATTGGAGTTGTGGATATTTTGAACTCTTTTGTTTTATAGTCATATGTATCAATAGGGAGCTTAACCAGTTCATAATCATCATCCATCATAAGATAGAGTTGACTTTTTTGATCAATAATAACTCCATAATACTCTTTTCGAACGTCCTCTTTAATGAGAGCAAATTTAAAATCTATTCCATTTAAATCAACTCTGTTTAAAAGAGGTTTGCCATCTACTTGAATTAAATGAAAAAGTTGATTTTTATTATCACTGATGAAATACCCTATATCAAATGGTTTTTGAGTACTAGGAGTACCATATGCTTCTTTCAGTGGAAATACTGCACCTTTTTCTAAAAATAACTTGTTATAAGCTTCTGATTTTTTCTTATCTACACTATTTGTCTTAGTAGTTATAAATGTGATTCCATCTTTATCTAATCTAAATAGATCCTCAGGCAAAGAGAGCCCTGAATACTTTGGATTTGATTCAAATAGTGGATAGAGGTTTACTACTTTTGTATTGATAAAACTTGGCTTTATCTTTAAAAAACTCTTCTCTCTTTTTATGGCATTTAAATCAAAAGAGTAAGAGATAAACTCTTTGGGAAAGTTATCAGTTTTTAAAAGATCATAGTAATATCTAAAAGGAAATTTTGATTTAAATTGGTCTAATGTGTACTCTTTTGTACCATCAAGATTTGAGTAAATGATTTTTCTCTCTTTTCCTCCTAGTGCAGTTTTTTTAATAAAGTCTTTTTCAACAGGGGAGTAATAG
This sequence comes from Campylobacterales bacterium, assembly GCA_025800305.1. Taxonomy (GTDB): domain Bacteria; phylum Campylobacterota; class Campylobacteria; order Campylobacterales; family SZUA-545; genus JAOXRY01. The sequence continues at coordinate 27,119 of JAOXRY010000284.1, forward strand.
ACCCATTCTCTATCAATTCTAGTTGAAAAAATATCTTTATACATTTTTGGGATAAGTATAGATAAGAGTAAAGTAGCAATTATTATTATCGGATATATTCTTAAGCTTATCATTTTATATACCCTTTTGTGTAAGATCTAAAAACTTCATAGCTGGTAAGAATATAGATTATTATCACTGTAATAGCAGAGATATTAATAACTTCACCCATAAAATAACCTCCTGTTGCCTTTGGTAAATAAACCATTAAAAAGTAAAAAGCAATAAGGATATAAAGGACTTTTTTTATAATTTTTGGTTCTAAAAAAGCTATCATTGTTGCAAGATAACACAAGATAGATCCTAAATACATTGGAAAAAGTTTTGTAAATATTCCTTGAAAAACCTCTTTTGGGTAGTAGCTATTTAAAATCAAAGAGTAGAATAGGGTAATAATAAAAAAACTCAAAATCAGTAGAATAAGTCCAGATGAAAATAGAATTGTTATCAGTTGGACATGCTTCATTGGCAGATGAAGAAATAGCCTTATCCTAGCACTTGAAACTTCTGGATAATATTGAGCAATTCCAAGTGAGATTCCAAATACCATTAAGATGTAGTTCATGAGATTAAATTCAAACCGTCCCATTTGGGTAATAGATAAAATAGCACTGGTAGAGTTGATAAACTCCATATTGTTCTTAGCATCTATAAAAGTATCAAATAGACTCCATCCTATAATAACAGCAAAAAGTGCTATGATTTTGTAGCTTTTGAGCCACTCTTTATATATAATTCCTCCTACCATCTAATATCTCCCTGTATAACCCATAAAGGCTCTTTCAAACCCCATAGGTATCTTTGTTATCTTCTCAAAAGAGAGGTCTCTATGTTCAAGTTCTTTAGTGACCTCTTCTAGAGATTTAAAACTATAGATATAGGAATAGTTGTTAAAGTATTCAAAATTTGTTATTACATCATTAGACTCTATGTTTAAATTTTCAATACCCTCTATCTTATATTGAAAAAAATTATTGGTAAACTCATCTACTGTTGAGTGTAGAATAGGCTGTTTTCTATCTAAGATAATAATATCATCTAAAATATTCTCTAAATTCTCCATAACATGAGTTGTCATTAAAACGGTTTTTTTGTACTTAATTACATACTCTTTTAAATACTCTAAAAATAGGCTTCTATAACCTACATCCAGTCCTAAAGAGTAGTCATCAAGGATTAAAAGCTCAGGATCTTGGGCAAAAATAAGTCCCAATACAACTTGGGATCTTTGACCACATGAAAGTTTTCTAATAACTTGATTATTGGAAACATTGAGTTTTCCAACCAGCTCATAGTAGAGTTTCTTTTTCCATCTATTTGGGAAAAATTTAGAGTAGTATTTCTCAATTTGTTCAATAGTCATAAAGTCATATTGAATGTGGCCTTCATGTAAAAGTCCAATTTTTCCTTTGGTTGTAGGTGATAGATTATGAGAAGGCTCTCCATAGATGAGACACTCCCCTGATGTTGGCTCCAAGCACCCCATTAAAATATTAATTGTTGTAGATTTCCCTACACCATTTTTTCCTAAAAGACCTACAATCTTTCCTTCAGGAATAAAAAAAGAGAAGTCTTCAAAAATCTTTTTTTTCCCGTAGTAGTGTGTAAGGTTTTTACATTCTATTATTTTTTTCATCTACCTCCCTAAAACTTATAAGCAACTTTAAACCAAAGCTGTCTACCAGTTTTGTAGTTACTTTTTGAATTTTCAACGTTATAAACTTTGTCAAATAGATTATTAACTTCAGTATTTAATATTAGGTTCTTCTTTGGAGTAACCTTAAAGTTAAATGTTGCTTTTAGATCTAAAGTTGTTACTGCTTTAAAGTGTATATCTCCGTAAATAGGGACTTCTATATCCTCTGTTTTTCCGTTAGGCAATGTTGAAGTATAAGTTGTAGTAGCATCACCATCAGCTTTTCCAAGATCTGTATAGGAAGCTTTATGCTTTATAATACTATTCACATTTGTTCTACAAGAAGTTCCAAAAAATTCAAAAGATTGAAAAGCAAAATTTAGGTGAAGATTATAAGTTCTTGGTTTAGACTTTATGTTTAGATCATTGGAATCGTAAAACTCTCCCTTATAATAAACCTTATTACTGTCATTTTCACTATCTTCACTTATAGCACTATCATCGTAATCTGTTATATTTTTCGTAGTTTCTTTCCATGAAGTGGAAAATTTATATCCCATACTAAAAGACTGAAATCTAATTGGTTCTACAGGACCTATATTTAAGGTAGTATTTTTAGATTCAGATCTACCTTCATTTGTAAAAAAAGTAGGTTTATAATAGTCCTTTGTAACACCATCAGGCATTGTAAATATTTTATAATCATCTTTTTTTTTGGAAAATTTATCTTTAGCTTCCCTTTGTACATATTTAAGATTAAATCTTATATTTGAAAAATCCTTTCTTAAACCTATTAATGATTCATCACTATAGGGTGTTTTTAAATCTGAAAAAACATATTTTCCATCATCTTTATCAGAACTAGAACCCCAATCATTTACTACATTTTGATGGGTTTTTCTGTATTCATCATAATAAGGGATTCTTGCCTCTCTTAATTTAAAACCTAAAAATGATTTTCCATAATATCGATTGAAGCCCCCATATACAACTGTTTTATTATTTTTAAAAGGTTTAATAGAAGAGTTTACTCTATAAGAGTAGTCGTGATTTTTTAAGTAGTCATTGTAATCATATCTCAAACCAGGGGTTATTTCAAAGTTTTTATACTCTATCTTATCTTCTAGAAATAAAGAGTGTGACAGCATATCTACACTGGTACTTTCTGCTTGATAAACTCTTCTTTCTGTAAAGAACTGTTCATAGTAAAAACAGCCTTGTGTATCACCGTTACAATCAATATTATAGTTAAATTCATGATTACTGTAATAGTGCATATCTTCTTCTCTATCAAATTTGGCACTATTAAGATTAATATCAAATCCTGTTTTTAATTTATGAATTAAAGAAGATGTTTCTATAGTGTCTGAAAATAATTTTAAATTGTAAGCCATACCACTATTCTCTTTTTCTATTGTTCCACTTCCTCCTTCAATTGAGTAGTCGTTTCCGCTACCGTTTTTTAAGCCCCAGTTCTTATCATCTGAATATCCCCATTTTTTATGATAATTTAAAGATTTTTTAGAGTTTTGATTATATTTATAAGCAAGACTAGATTTTAAATTCCAAAAGTCATACCCTTTCTCATAGTTTGCTTTAAGTGAGTACCCTCCACCTTTAATTTTTGTATTTGAGTCTTTTACATATTCTAAAAAGTGGGTTGAGTTATATGGAGAGTGTGTTCCTGTAATATCTAAAATAGCGTCATCTTCAAAATAGTGACTCCACTTGAAAAAGAGTGATTGATTTAATCTCTCTTTATCTCTAAATCCCCCAAAATATGCTCCAGGAATAATAGATTCTTTTCTATTGTAAGAGAAGATAACTCCATTTTCATCATTAATAGGCATACTAGCGTAGGCAGAGTAGAAGTGCTTCTCAAATCTTGGTTGGGATTTATCAGACCTTGCTTTTTCAAACTCCTCTTTATTGGATACATGAAATTTTGTTAATTTATCACTTGTATGACCATAAGAGACTTTGTATACTGGTTCTGCTCCAGCTCTTATAGTTTTTACATCTATAACCCCACCTGTAAAATTTCCATATTCAGCAGAGATCCCTGAGTCATATACCTCAATTGATTCAACCAAATCTAGATCTAAAAAGATCTCATTCTCATTTCCTGGTGCATCATAAGAATTAAATGTACCTGATAGATTTGGGTCAATCAATGAGTCGTTTGATACTCCATCAATTTGAAAATTATTTTGATAAAAAGGAGCATCATTTATAGATACTTTTCCAGGGGTAATTTCTCCTGCTGTTTTAGAGTTTTTAGATTGATCTGAAACTTCAATATTTGGATTTGTTTCAAGTAAAGATCCAATAAAACCGTTGCCTTGTACCGAATTTTCAATCTCGGTTCTATCAATTTTTGTTCCAGAGATTGAGGTACTTGAAGTATCTTGGCTTCCGTCTACTGTAATTACAGAAAGACTCTCTGCAAAAAGAGCCTTTCCTGATAATAAAGCTGCTAATAAAAGCTTATAATTCATTAATTAACATTATCGTAAGGTAAGGTGTCTATAGTATCTAAAATACCATCACCATCAATATCATCATCTATTTCTAGACCTGAAGCAGTAATGTCTGCTTCAGTGGCACCTAGGTTAAAAAAGTCTGGTTTTCCATCACCATCAGAGTCTACACTAGCTACACTACTACCTAATAATTGATCAAATTCAGCTAAAGCTTTAGCTCCATATACATATGCTAACTCTTTCTCTTTTGTAGTTTTGATTTTTTCAAGAACTGATTTTAATTTGGTTACATCATTAAGACTACCATATCCACTTACCACACTAACAAGATAGTCGTATTGTGTTGCTGTATCATAAGATACCCTATCAGAACCTAAAGATTTGATTTCAGTTTCATATACTTGTTTAATTATATCTTCTGCTTTAGATTTATCTCCAACTTGATAATAACCATTGGCAATGGATGATTCAAAGTTACTTGAATTATTGTATATTCCTATTAGTGATTTCATTCTATCTTTAATATTGTCTTTATCCCCAGCTACAAATTGATTGTCAGTATTAACTTGATTTAAAGCTCTTTCTAGTAATCCTTTTGCTTCTGTTTGTTTTTTATTTATAGATAGGATATTGGCAATTTTAACAATATCTTCAACATCTGTAGTTGTATTTGCAAAGGTCTCTAGAGAATCTAATATAGAAACTACATCAATTTCATTTTCATACCCTAACTCTTTTGCCGCATCCCAAATATTTAATAAACCATCTACTTTTTCTGAAGCACTATCTGGAAAACTTTTTAGCTTTACAATTGATTCATTGATTGTATCTTTGGCACTTTGATTCTCTCCCAGATCTTTATACATACTTGCAATTGCCAAATATCCATATCTATTTCTATGGTTTGTGTTACTCCAATATCCATAAACTTTTTTTGCATCTCCTTCACTTATATTAGAATCACCTCCATACCATGTATCAGCTAAGACTCTTAGTCTGTCCAAATAATCTTTTAAGTCACTATCTGTTCCTAAAATTTTAATAGCCATTGCTGTGGGAATCAAATTAGTTGGTTGTAGTTGAGTGCTGTATTGCATTAATTTTTCTTTATTTGAAGAAGAATAGTATGTATCAACTCCATAGTAATCAGTAAATAGCTTGTCTTTTTGACCATTTAGAAAAAGTGCTGTACCAGCACCTCTTTGAATGGCATCATCAACATAGGAATTACTAAGAGTTCCAAGCTCAGTAATAACTGTATCCATATCAGTAGTATTAAGAGCATTATAAGCGACTTGAAGATTTTTCATTGACGAACTTAAAGCACCGTTTTCTATACCACCAAATGCTTTTTCTGCTATTGTTGTTGTATCTTTTCCAAATATTTTTCCATGGATTGCTATAGTCGCAAGGTGGAATTGTGCAGATTTCTTTTCTGGATCTGCAGGAAAATTGTTACCTAATTCAATATTTTTATCATATGATTTTCTAGCATTTTCAATATCATTATAATAAGTGATAAAATCTGTTGATAAATCATCAATTAAGTTTGTTATTTTTTGATAATCATTTACTTGTTGTTTAGCCACAGGAGTTGATGAGGTAGCTGTATATCTATTGGCTTCTAAATAATATTGTGTATAGCCCGTTAGTTTATTAATTACTGTATTTGCACCGGTTATTTCTAAACTATTATTGTCTTCAAAATGACCTGTTTTTGACAGATGCCTTATAATATATGAGAGATCGTTCTGTTCAGAAGTAGCTATACTTTCATCTTGTCCATCTTTAGAAAGTATAGTCTGTTTTACAATTTCATACTCTTTTGTAAAAGCTTTTGCTGCTACTGTTTTCTCATCAATTTCAAGTAATAACTTACCTAGAGTTCTATATCCATCTTGCTTTTCACTAGGTGTATAAACGTTATCCTTAATATGTTCAAGACCTTCATCATAAAAACCAAGTTTTGTTAGTCCTTTTGCAACTTCTGAATTTATAGGATCGTTTACACCATCACTATAAAGAACTTTTGTTAGTTCAATTATACTGGCTATATTAGATTTATTTGAATATGCGTAATAGTTCCTTCTTTTTGTTTGATCATTTCCTACAACTTGAGCATAACTACTGGCATCGAAAAGTACAAAACCACTGATATCTAAAATATTAATAGCTTTACTATCTATATAGGTTTGAAACTCATTTAACGTTAAAGTTAATCTATCTGCAGTTGTTATATTTAATTCACCATCTTCAAATTTAGGTAACAGATCAAGGTCTGTTAGAGCTTTTCTAATATGATAAGAGGTGATAACATGAGTCTTACTATCCTTTTTATTTGCTGCCACAATTTTTTGTTTGGGAGAATAAGAGGTTTGTTTTGAAAACCGGTAGGTTTGTAGGGTG
>JAOXRY010000211.1 GCA_025800305.1 Campylobacterales bacterium
TCCTCTTAACAGATATTCATTTTTTGAAGTATTAGAAGACAAACTACTTCCCATATATTCTTTTCCATAGTTTTTCTTTAATTGCCATACACCATAATCTTCACATATTTTTTTCTCTTCATCAGCTAATAGTGTAAAACCTATCTCTTTTTTCTCTATAAAATTTCTATGTTTTTTAGGACTATCTGGACTTACACCCAAAATGATAGCTTCTAGTTCTTCAAAAGCTGGCATAGCAGCTGTAAAATCACAAGCCTCAGTAGTACAACCTGGGGTGTTATCCTTTGGATAAAAGTATAAAACTATCCACTTTCCTTTTAGATCTCTAAGACAAATTTCTACTTCATCCTGATTTGGTGTACAAAACTCAGGGGCTTTACTTCCTATTTCTAACATCTTTATAACTCCTTATTTTATTGCAATAAATGTGGTAAAGTTCAACCATTTAAATATGGTTTGAACATCTTTAAACCCAGCATCTAATATCATCTTTTTATTTTCTTCTTCACTGTAAGGTATCAAAATATTTTCCAAAGCTTCTCTTTTTTGAGATATTTCAAATTCACTATAGCC
>JAOXRY010000318.1 GCA_025800305.1 Campylobacterales bacterium
CGCCTTTCTTCAAATTGTTGGTGTAACATACTTTGTCTTTAGCATGAGGGAATTTAAACAATGGATAAAGACACAACACAAGTGGTTAACTGCTCTCATTTTTGTTGCGTTACTCTCTTTTGTTTCAAAAAACATAGCTCAGCTATTCTCTAGTGTTCCTTATTTTGAAACACTTGCATTTTCTCAAAAACCAATTATCCTAGCTTACCTTCACTTAAGTTTAATTGGCTTTTTATCGTTTTTAATCTTCTTTCTTTTCTCTGCCCTATCATGGATAAGGCTAACTGTAGTTGCCAAATCTGGATATTTTCTTTTCACTACTGGCTTCTTTACAACAGAATTGATTCTACTCTTAAGTGGTTTAAGTATTTACCACAACCATGACATTCTTCTTTTTGGAAGCTTTTCAATGCTAATTGGTCTAATTCTACTCCTCTCAAATAAATCACACCAACAGTACCTACTTAAACAATAAGCTACTTATGGACACTAACATGCTCATCTTTTTAATCGTAATAGGAGTTGTTTTTCTTGTTACTATTTTGATTATGTTTATTCCTGGAAAAAAAGACAGGGAATACAAAAAGCGCCTAAAAAAAAATCTTGAA
>JAOXRY010000328.1 GCA_025800305.1 Campylobacterales bacterium
GATGAAATAGTTGATATTTTAGAGTATAGTAAAAGAAAAAATGTACCATTAAGGTTTATAGAATTTATGTCTAACACTCATGCCAAAGAGGAGGCAGAGGGATTAAAAAAAGATGAGATCTTAGAAGTGATTCAATCAAAATATAGTTTTGAAAAAGATGCTAGAGAATTTTTAGGTCCAGCTACTCTTTATAAAATGGAAGATGGGTATGTTTTTGGAATTATATCTCCCCATGATGATGAGTTTTGTAAAACCTGTAATAGAATTAGACTTACAGCAGAAGGAAACTTTATTCCCTGTCTTTTTTATGATGACTCTCTTAATGTGAAAAAAAGTGGCGTGATGAAAAGTGATAATGAGATTGAAAAAGTTCTTCATAAAGCAGTGGAAGTTAAACCTGAAAAAAACATGTGGAGCACAGAAAAGTCTGATAGAGCTTTTTATAAGACTGGAGGTTAATTTAAATCATTATAGTCATAATGGAGGAGTTTACTGTTTTCTTTGAGCCATTTCTCTGCTTCTACTCTTCTTTCAAAAATAGAGTCAACTAAATTATAAAACCTTTTTGAGTGGTTTTTCTCTTTTAAGTGACAAACTTCATGGGCACAAACATACTCTCCTACAAATTTAGGAGCTTTTATAAGCTTTAGATTATAAGAGAGATCTCCTTTGTGATTACAGCTTCCCCAAAGTGTTTTTTGTTTTCGAATAGTTATTTTTCCAAACTGATGACTGATTTTCTTTCCAAAATATTCAGAGTTTAAAAGAAAAAAATCTTTTCCAATATCTCTATAGAAAGTGTCAATATGGTTTATTTTTTTTACCAAAAGAGTGTTTTTTACCAAAATATACTTTTTTTTCTGATTTGGATTAACTTTTAGATCTAACCATTGTCCAAAAAAAAGAATTTTATTTTTGTTTTTTTCAAAGATATTTTTAGTGGAATTTTCTTTTTTTTGTAGCGAAGAAAGAGTTTTTAAAATCCACTCTCTATTTTCTTCAGCAAGTTGTAGAGCGGTTTTTTTCGAACTATAGTCAGGAATAACTATTTTTACAGTTTTTGAATCTCTTATTTTAATTTTTGGGTATTTACATTTTTTGTGTTTAACTATCTCTACATCAAAGTTCATTCGTTATGGTACTTTTATTACTCTTATGCTAAATTCTCACTTTTATAATTGAAGGAATTATGATGGAAGAGATAAAAAAAGTCGATCCTGAATCGGCAGAATTTAAAGAAGAATTTGAAAAAACATCAGCCTTTACAGATAAGGTTTTAAAGCAATTTGAATATGTTTATCATCCTGACACTGAGATTGTAACTAGTATTAGAAATGGACTAACAAGAAATAAACTAATCTATGGGAAACGATACTGTCCTTGTTTTTTTGTAACAGGGAAGAAAGAAGAAGATAGAGTCTGTCCATGTCAACCAGCATTAAAAGAAGAAATCCCTAATGAAGGAAGGTGTCACTGTGGAATTTTCTGTACACCTGAGTTTGCCAAACTTCAAGTAGACAGTGAAACAGCAGAAGAAGCAGCACATCAGCACTCACGAGGACTTACAAAAGATGAGTGTAATGCAATTTTAGCTAATGAACAGCTTGATTCTGATGAAATCGAATCACTGCTTGAAGCTAGAGAATTAGGTATGGTTGAGTTTGAAATAGTTGATGTTAGAGAATGGATGGAGTATCAAAGTATGAGAATTAAAGGTGTTGATCATCTAATTCCTACAACAAGTTTTTATGAAAGTGTTGAGAAATTAAAAGGAAAAGAAGATTTACCATTAATTGTTTACTGTCATGTTGGTTCAAGAAGTGCTTACTGTCAAAAAGTTTTAAAAGATATGGGCTTTAACAAAGTTGGAAATCTAACAAGAGGTATTGTCAGCTATAGAGGAGAGTTAGATAGAGGCTAAGAGATTAGATCTTTTTCTTTCAGATCTGAAAAATATCAGCCGTAATAAGGCTAATGAACTTATTAAAAATAAAAAAGTGAAAGTAGAGGGTAAGGTTGTATCTAAGCCCTCTTTTTTAGTTAAAGATGAGTGTGTTGAGGTAGATGAGGAGAAGATCTATGTTAGCCGTTCTGCATGGAAATTAAAAAACTACCTAACTACATATAATATCCCAGTAAAAAACAAAAAATGTATAGATATTGGTTCTTCAACAGGTGGTTTTACTGAAGTTTTACTAGAATATTATCCTAAAAGTGTCACTTGTGTTGATACTGGAAGAGAACAACTACATAACAAATTAAGAGAGAACCCTCTTGTCAAAGTCTATGAAGAGTGTGATATTAGAAATTTTAGTGAAGATAGTGACTTTGATATAGTTGTTAGTGATGTCTCTTTTATATCTCTTACAAAAATTATTGAAAAAATAGATAAATTGGCAAAAGAGACGATAATCCTTCTTTTTAAACCTCAGTTTGAAGTAGGATTAGGTGTAAAAAGAGATAGAAAAGGTGTGGTTAAAGACACAGTTGCCATTGAAAAATCAATGTTAAAATTTGAAAAAGAAACAGAAAAACTTGGCTGGAAGATCTTAAATAAAGAGCAGTCATCAATTTTAGGAAAAGAGGGAAATATTGAGTTTATTTACCAGTATAGTAAGTAGTACAGAGAACATAACAAGTATTGCAATAGGAGGATTTGATGGTCTTCATATTGGACACAAAACTCTTTTTTCAAAACTAGATGAAAATGGTGCTATTTTGGTTGTAGAAAATAATCATATGGACTTAACCCCTAAAAGATCTAGGGAGAAGTTTTGTAACTATCCATTTATCTACCTTCAACTTGATGAAGTTGTTGGAATGACTGGAGAAGAGTTTTTAGATCTTCTATTAAAAAACTTTCCAAAACTTAAAAAAATAATTGTCGGCTATGACTTTTGTTTTGGTAAGAATAGAGGTTCTAATGCCACTAATCTTAAAGAGTGGTTTGATGGAGAGGTTGATATTGTTACAGAGGTTAAAGTCAATGATGTTTCTGTTCACTCAAGACAAATTAGAAATTTTATAAGACTTGGAGAGATAAAAAAAGCAAATCTACTTCTTGGCCGTGAATATGAGATTGTTGGTGATGTAATTACAGGACAAGGTCTTGGAATGAGAAAACTATATCCAACAATTAATATGTCTGTTAAAGAGTATCTTCTTCCAAATGAAGGTGTTTATGCAACAAGAACTGTTGTAAAAGGTATTGAATATCCTTCTGTGAGTTTTATTGGTCACAGAGTCTCTACAGATGGAAGTTTTGCCGTTGAAACCCATATACTTAAAGAGACACAAAACTTTCAAGCAGAACAAGTAGATCTCTCTTTTGTTGAGAAAATGAGAGAGAATAGATACTTTGATGATTTGGAAGAGTTAAAAGCCCAAATCAAAGAAGATATTGAACAGGCTATAACCCTTTTAAAATAGTTATAATTCAAAAAACATTACAATTTGCAATATTTTTAAAGAAGATTTTTTAGATCCTATATATTTACACTAACAAAATAAAAGGATGTAAAATGTCTAAAGTAAAAGTTAATACAATGATTCAAATGTGGAGAGCTAGAATGGTTCAAGAGGGAAAACTAAGAATCATAAGAAAATCAAAAGAGATTAAAGGTAACAAGCAATTAGCTGCCTAAAAATAAGGAGGTAACATTTGCGAAATATCAATGAAATAATTGAAAAAATAAAAGATATTATTGCCAAAAACTTAGGTGGAAAAAGAGTCTTTGATAAAGATGTTGCATCTGCTTTAAAGATTACTCCAAACACCTTTGCTACAATGAAGAGTAGGGGAAAGATCCCTTATGAAGAGGTGATAGGTTTTTGTGTAAAGAATAGAATATCTGTAAACTGGCTTTTATATGAGCAAGATACATCATCTTTGGTAGAGACGACCAACCAATATGCTTATGTAAAGTATTTTCAAAATGTCAGTGCCAGTGCTGGAGGTGGAGCTGATGTTGATGATGAAGAGAATGGAAAACTTTTTATCGATGATCAAGTAGCTAATAGGCTAGGAATGAGTCTTAATTCTATAGAAGCGATTAATGTTGTCGGAGAGTCGATGGAGCCAACACTTAAAGACGGAGATATCCTTTTTATAGATAGAGATAAAACAGATATTTCAAGAGGTGGTGTATTTGTTGTTAGTTCTCCTCATGGTGTGTTTGTAAAAAGAGTATTTAAAAGAGTTGATGGTCAGATTGATATCATCTCTGATAATCAAGACTACTCTCCACAAACTTTAACACCAGATGAAGTTACTATTGTTGGTAAAGCTGTTGGTGTTTTTGGGAGTGTAGACTAAGTCTTCTACTCTCAAATTTTTAAAAAATGACAATTCTTTACCGATTGAATAAGAGGGATAAATCCACTCTTATTCTCAGCAATTTTCTCTCTCAACCTTACTTAGTAACATTTTGATAAAATACGAAAAATTTTAAGGGTTTTTTTATGGCGAAAGCATGGAAATTTGCAGATGATATAGATACAGATATTATTATTGCTGCAAGATATTTAAATACTTCAGATGAGAATGTATTAGCAAAACACATTATGGAAGATGCAGATAAAGACTTTAGTTCTAAAATTTCAGTAAGTGATCTAATTGTTGCTGGTGAGAATTTTGGATGTGGAAGTAGTCGTGAGCACGCTCCTATTGCACTAAAAGCTGCTGGAATTAGTGCTGTATTAGCGAAGAGTTTTGCGAGAATTTTCTATAGAAATAGTTTTAATATTGGACTTCCAATTTATGAAGTGGCTGAAGTAGATAGTATTGCTGAAGGTGATGAGATAGAAATTAAACCTGATGAGAAGAAAATTATCAATAAAACAAAAAATGAAGAGTATGACTTTAAACCAATTCCAGAGTTTATGCAAGAGCTAATTGATTCAGGTGGTTTAATAGAGTATGCAAAGAAAGAGATGGGCTTATAATGGCTAAAAAATATAATATTGCAGTAATTAGAGGTGATGGTGTTGGACCAGAGATCGTTACAGAGGCAATTAAAGTTTTAGATGTTGTTTCACACAAGTGTGGGTTTACATTAGATTATAAAGATTATCTAATGGGGGGAGCTGCAATTGATATTACAGGTGAACCTTTGCCAAAAGAGACAGTAACTGGTGTACTTGCCAGTGACGCTTTACTATTTGGAGCTATTGGTGGTGAAAAATGGGATTCACTTCCAAGGGATAAAAGACCAGAAACAGGGCTTTTAAAAATTAGAAAAGAACTAAATGCTTTTGCAAACCTTAGACCTGTAAAGGTTTTTGATGATTTAGTTGATGCCAGTCCATTAAAGCCTGAAATTGTAAAAGGTATTGATGTCTTAGTTGTTAGAGAGTTAACAGGTGGACTTTACTTTGGTGAACCAAGAGGTAAAGAAGGGGATAAAGCTTTCAATACAATGGTTTATTCAAAAGATGAGATTGTAAGAATTGCTAAAGTTGCTTTTGAAGCGGCAATGAAAAGAGGTAAAAAAGTTTGTTCTGTTGATAAAGCAAACGTTCTTGATGTTAGCCAGTTGTGGAGAGATACTGTAATTGAAGTGGCAAATGATTACCCAGAAGTTGAACTTTCTCATATGTATGTTGATAATGCTGCAATGCAGTTAATTAGAGATCCTAGACAGTTTGATGTTATTCTTACTGGAAACATCTTTGGAGATATTCTAAGTGATGAAGCTAGTCAAATTAGTGGTTCTATCGGACTTCTTCCAAGTGCTTCTATGGGTGGTAAAGTTGGTCTTTATGAACCGATACATGGCTCTGCACCAGATATCGCTAATCAAGGAATCGCAAATCCAATAGCAACGATTTTAAGTGCTTCTATGATGCTTAAATATGCTTTAGGTGAAGAAAATGCAGCTGATTTAATAGAGGAAGCTGTAGGCAAAACTTTATCTGAAGGTTATAGAACAAAAGATATTTCTGACTACGGTGCAAAAACAATTTGTTCAACATCAGAAATTGGAAGTATTATCGCTGATTGTTTAGCGAAACTTTAATAAATAAATGTCAAATACAATTACCTTAGCCAGGTTATATGAAGACCAAGGGCATAAAAATGATGCCCTTGGTATTTATCAAGAGATCTTAAAACAAGATCCAACTAATAAAGAGGTAATTGAAGCTATCGCTAGACTCACTGGTCATCGAAAAGAGTTTTTAGGGGTTGATAAGAAAAAATTAAATTATTTTATTAAGATGACAAAAGAAGAAGATTTTCTAAAATTTGAAAGATGGTTGGCTAAGTGGAATTAAAAGATCTAGTAAAAGAGGTTCTTGGAGAGATTCAAGCAACTGAACAAGAGAACAAAAATCCAGAAGATGAACTGCAAAAAGTAAAAGAGATTCAAGAAATCTTCAATGAACAAGATAATGATGATTTGGAAGAAAAACAATCTGATGTTGAACCTGAAGAGTCTATTGAACAACCTAGTGAAGTGAAAAATCAAGAAACTCTATTGTCAGATGAATCAGAATTTTTAAATTCCCTTCGAGAAAGATTATTGGTTCTTTTTGAAGGATTTAACTCTCCAAATAATACCAATGTAGAAGCTAAATTAGATCTTACTGTGAATTTTTTAGAACTGGTTTTAGCAAAAGTAGAAGATAGACTTGATACTATCAATGAACCTACCAAAAAAGATTAATCAAAATCTACAAATTCTAAAAGATTTACTTTCCAATCATACAAATAGAGCTTATTTTGTAGGTGGAAGTGTTCGTGATTACTTTTTAAACCAGCCTACAAAAGATATTGATATAGAGGTTTTTGATATCTCAGAGGAAGTTTTTTCCAAACTTATGGAAAGTATTGAGGCAAAAGGGATAGGAAAAAGTTTTTTTGTTTACAAATGGAAAAATTTTGATATCTCTCTTCCTAGAGTTGAATCAAAGGTTTCAACAGGTCATACAGGTTTTGCTATCTCCTTAACCAATGACATTAAGCTGGCAGCTTCAAGAAGAGACTTTACTGTGAACTCTATGATGATAAATATTTTCACAAACGAGTTGGTTGATAGTTATAGTGGAAAAGAAGATCTTCATAATAAGATCTTAAGGGTAGTCAATAAAGATAAGTTTGGTGAAGATAGTTTAAGGGTTCTAAGAGGAATGCAGTTTAGTAGTCGTCTTGGGTTTTCCATAGAAAGTGATACTCTGAAACTTTGTCAAACTATCTCTTTAAAAGATCTTTCTAAAGAGAGAGTTTTTTTAGAGTTTGAAAAGATTTTTCAAAGTGATTTTTTACATTTTGGTATTTTTTATTTTCACTATTTGGGAATTGACAAAAAAATCTTTAAAATTAAGATCTCAAAAGAGGAACTTTTTACAATGATGAATGATTGTAAAAAAGCCATTGCTTTAGTTTCACAAAATAGTAAAAAATATGTTTTTCTCTACTTTTTAAGAGAGGTTACAAAGAGTGATATAAGAAGAATATTATCAGTTATTAATACTCCTAAAGAGTATTATAGTTTTTTTAAAGAACAACCACATTTAAAGACTATTAAAAATTATAAAAGTCTGGTAAAATTAGCCTCTTTAAATCCGCTGGAAGATTGGATAGGTCTTTACAAAAGCGGTTATTACGATTTTGCCAAGAAACACGGCTTATTGAAAGATAAGTTTCAAATAGAGATAACACCAAGAAAGCTTTTAGCAGAAGGCTTTAGGGGTAAGGAACTTGGACTAGAGTTAGAAAATAGAATTGATAAGGAAATAGATAGATGGATAAATGGACACTGTTAATTGATACAGTAGACCAAAAGGGACTGATACATAAAGTTAGTGGAGTTCTTTTTAATGATAATCTCAATGTAATTAAAACAAACGAGTTTGTTGATCATGACAATAATCGTTTTTTTATGAGAAGTGAAATAGAGGGTGATGTTCACGAAGATAAGATCTTAGATGAGTTAAAAGAGATTATTCCAAATGCAACAGTAAAACTTACTCCTGTAAAGAAAAAAGAGATTGTTGTTCTTGTTACAAAAGAGTCACACGCTATTGGTGATATGCTCATTAAACATGAATTTGGTGAGTTAAATGCAACTATCAAAGCAGTAATAGGAAACCATGATGTACTACAACCATTGGTAGAAAAGTTTAATCTGCCTTTTCATTATATAACCCATGAGGGAAAATCAAGAGAAGACCATGAAAAAGAGATAAGAGAGGTTATTGACTCTTACAATCCTGAATATGTTGTTTTAGCAAAGTATATGAGAATTTTAACTCCTAAATTTATTGAGAATTTAGAAAATAAGATTATTAATATTCACCACTCATTCTTACCTGCTTTTATTGGTGCAAATCCATATAAACAAGCATATGAAAGAGGTGTAAAGATTATTGGGGCAACTTCTCACTTTGTAAACAATGATTTAGATGAAGGACCAATTATCTATCAAAGTATCACCCCTGTTGATCATACTTATAGTTGGCAAGACATGATGAGTAAAGGAAAAGATGTTGAGAAGAATGTTTTAACATCTGCTTTAAAACTTGTGTTTAATGACCAAGTCTTCGTTCACGGGAATAAGACAATAATCCTTTAATATATGCTTTTTAGACGGTTAGCAATTAGAACAGCCCACGATAGACAAAGACTTATCTATAAAGATCTTCATAGAAGATTTAGTGCTAACCACAAAGCTCTTCATTGGTCCAATCCAGATAATCAGATCTTACGTTTTATGGTTTTAGAAGAGATGGGAAATCTCAAAGGTCGTAAAGTTTTAGATATTGGATCTGGATTAGGTGATTTTTACAACTATCTTCATGCTAAAAATATAAAGTGTAGATACACAGGCTATGACATTGTTGATGAGTTTATTTTAGAGGCAAAAAAACGGTATCGAAATGCCCATTTTGAAAATAGAAATATTTTAATGAATAGATCTCATGAGAGGTTTGATTATGTTTTTTCCAGTGGGCTTTTTGCTTTTGGTAATACTACTTTTTTTCAAGAGATGATAAAAGAAGCTCTTAGCATTAGCCGTTTTGGTTACGCTTTTAATGTGTACAAACCAGAGTACGATGATGATTTTTTCTCTGTTGATGTTGAAGATGTGCTGCGGTTTTGTAAAACTTTAGATCTTGGAAAGGTTGTCTATAAAGATAACTATCTTAAAAACGACACAACCTTCTTTCTATACAAATGATTAAGTATCAAATCACAGATCCTAAATATTTTACAACAGATCCCCACAGGTTTTTACTGCAACTCTCTAGATCTGTAAGAAAACACAAACCAGAATTTATCTGCTATAGGGATAAAACAAAAATTAATAGAGAAAAGATCTCCAAGCTTCTAAAACTCTCCTCAAAGAACTATAGAACCAAATTTATCATTAACCAAGATCTAAACTTAGCGGTAAAATATAAATTCTACGGAATACATCTTACTTCTAAGCAGTTTAAATTAATTAAAGAAGCAAAAAGAAAAGGTCTTTTTGTTGTTGTAAGCACCCATACAGAAAAAGAGATTCAGCAGGTTTTAAAATTAGGTGGAGATCTTGTTACTTACAGTCCTATTTTTAAAACACCAAATAAGGGAGAGCCTAAAGGTGTTGAAGACTTCAAAAAAATAGCATTAAAGTATAAAAAAAGAGTCATAGCTTTAGGAGGAATCACAACAGACAAAGAAGTTGAAAAAGTCTTTAAAGCTTATGGTTATGGGATCGCTTCTATAAGATTCTTTGTGTGAAAGTTAAGTTGTAACTATTTAGTAACTAATTTGTAACCTTTTTGTAATATACTAGTGGGTTTTATTAAGAAGAGGCAAAGGATTAAAATATGCTTAAACGTTTATCAATAAACAGTAGATTAATTTTAGTAAATCTTATAGGGGTTGTAGGAGTTCTTTCTGTAGTTCTTATGTCAAATCATACAGTTAGTGTCCAGTCACAATTAGCAAGTGCAGGAAAATTAGTTGTAGATGTTCGAAAAGATGTTTTAACTCTAAGAAAACATGAAAAAGATTTTCTTGCAAGAAAAGATCTTAAGTACAAAGTTAAGTTTGATAAAGATACAACAAAGTTATTAAAAGATCTTTCTAAACTACAAAATACTTTAGAAGCAAATGCTATAAATAGCAAAATAGTAGATGATTATAAAAAAGTAGTAAAAAATTATCAAAGTTCTTTCCATAAAATAGTTGCTGTTCAACAAGAGATTGGATTAGATCATAAAAGTGGTCTTCATGGTACTTTAAGAAGTAGTATTCACAAAGCCGAAACAGTTTTTAAAGAGTTTAACAACTATAAACTTTTGAAAGATATGTTAATGCTTAGAAGAAATGAAAAAGATTTTTTTCAAAGGCTTTCAATAAAATACCAAGATAAATTCAATAAAAATTTTCATGTTTTAGTAGAAGATATTGATAGTTCAAACTTAAAACTTCAAGATAAAAAAATTTCAAAAGAACTTGCCAAGCTTTATAAAGATGATTTTTTAAAGATAATCAAGCTTTATCAAGTTAAAGGACTAGACTCAAAAAGTGGAATTCATGGGGAGATGAGAAAAACAATTCACCAAACAAAAACTCTTTATAAACAACTTTCAAAAAAAGTAAATACTGCAGTAGAGGAAAAAGTAGACTCTTTACAAAACTTTCTTCTTATAAAGGCACTTGGAATCATGGTTGGAATTACAGCTTTAATTTTCTTTATAGGTCAATCAATTATCCATCCATTAAAACGACTAGGAGTTGTTGCTAATGATCTATCTACAGGAGATAAAGATCTAACAAAAAGAATTGCTATAGACACAGAAGATGAGTTAAAAACAGTAGTAGATGATATTAATAGTTTTATAGAAAAAATACAAATGACAATTTCAGAAGTGAAAATTACATCTTCAGAAAATGCCAGTGTTTCAGAGGAGTTATCTGAAACATCTAAAACTATTGGACAAAGAGTTGAAGAAACCAGTGAAACTATCCATAATACAACAGAACACACAGTAAAAATGGAAACAATGTTAAGAGGTTATTTAGAAGATGCAATAGAAACTAAAGAAGATATAGAAAAAGCTAATGAAAATCTATTTACAGCAGAAAAAGTGATTCAAGACCTTGTGAAAAATATTGCAAAAAGTTCAGAGATAGAAATGGAGATGGCAGAGCGACTGAATAATCTTACAGGAGATGCTGAGCAAGTAAAAGGGGTTTTAACTGTTATTAGTGATATTGCAGAACAAACAAACCTTTTGGCTCTAAATGCCGCAATAGAAGCTGCTAGAGCAGGGGAACATGGACGAGGTTTTGCTGTTGTTGCAGATGAAGTAAGAAAACTAGCAGAAAGAACACAAAAAAGCCTTAGTGAGATTAATGCAACAGTCAATATTATTGTTCAAAATGTAATGGACTCTAGTAAGCAAATGGGCGAAAATGCCAATGATATTCAAGGACTTGTAACATCTTCAGAAGAGGCAGGAAAAACCATACTAGAAAGTAAAGAACTTATAGGAAAAGCTTTTGAAATGGCAGAAAAAAGTGAAGATATGGCTCAAACTATTTCCACTGGAATTAAACAGATTTCCAATGATATAGAAAATGTAAATAATTCATCAGTCTCAAATACAAGAAGTGTAGAAGAAATTGCTACTGCATCTGAACATCTTTCAAGTTTATCATCATCATTAGATCATAAATTGGATATTTTTAAAACATAAAAAAGAGAGAAAGGGCTGAGAAATCAACCCTTTTAAAATCTTAAAGAATAACTTCCTTATTCCCTGCAACCATCTCACCAATTACATATCCACCAGTCTTAGCACATACATCATCAGCTTTACCTTTAGAAGCTACAACAACCATACCAATACCCATATTGAATGTTCTGTACATTTCTGATTTTTCAACGTGT
>JAOXRY010000332.1 GCA_025800305.1 Campylobacterales bacterium
GTGCAGAGCACCCACATACAGCACAGGTAAAGGCGTAATTTATGAGTACAAAAGTTTATGCAACTGGTAAAAGAAAAAGTTCAATTGCTAAAGTTTGGTTAACTCCAGGAACTGGTAAAGTAATTGTTAACGGTGTTAGCCTTGACACTTGGTTAGGTGGGCACGAAGCAATTAAAATGAGAGTTATGCAACCTTTAAGACTAACTAAACAAGATAGTGCTGTTGATATCAACGCTTCTACACTTGGTGGTGGTTACTCTGGTCAAGCTGATGCACTTAGACACGGAATTTCAAGAGCTTTATGTAACTTTGAAGCAAACTTCAGAAGTATTTTAAAACCTCACGGTCTACTAACAAGAGACTCAAGAGTTGTTGAAAGAAAAAAATACGGAAAGAAAAAAGCGAGAAGAAGTCCTCAGTTCTCAAAAAGATAGAGAGATCTTTTCAGCTTATTATGGAATGGCTTTTCAACAAATGAAAATTTTGTTGAGAGCCATTTTTTTTTGGCTATTTTTTATTAGCTTTGTAGAGGCTTCAACTCTACACCAAACAATCAGTGGAAACGCTGGAAGACTAAACCCCCTACTTGCTACTGACACAACATCCTCTACTATAACTTCAAAAATATTTGTCGGTCTTTTAAAGTATGATAAGCATGGAAATATCATCGGTGAACTGGCAGAAAAATACTGGTGGGAAAACGACACAACCCTTTTTATAAATCTGAAGAAGAATAGAACTTGGCACGATGGAAAAGAGATTACAGCAGAAGATGTTGTCTTCACTTACCAAACAGCAATAAACCCAAAGATCTTTACACCTTATTCTTCCTCTTTTAGAGTTGTGAAAAGTGTTGAAGCTAAAACTAAGTATCAAGTAAAAATCAAATATAAAAAACCTTATTTTAAAGCTCTAGAGGTCTGGATGATGGATCTGATTCCTAAACATATACTAGAGAATGAAGAAGATCTTATGAATAGTGAGTTTAATAAAAAACCATTGGGGAATGGAATGTACAAGCTCTCTAAGTTCGAGTTTGGAAAAGATGTGGAGTTTGTTGCTTACGATGGATTCAAACCTCATAAAGCAAAGATTGAAAAAACAATTCTTCACTACACACAAGATCCAATGGCTGAGTTTTTGATGCTGAAATCGAGAAAAATTGATATTGGAAGCTTAAAACCAATACAAGTAGATAGACAACTGGACAAAGACTTTACAAAAGACTATAAAATTGTTAAAAGCCCTGCTTTTGCTTACACGTATCTAGGTTTTAACCTCAAAAAGAAAAAGTTTCAAGATAAAAGAGTGAGAGAAGC
>JAOXRY010000216.1 GCA_025800305.1 Campylobacterales bacterium
TCTTTTTATTTTTCTTTCTTCTAGCTTGGTTTGATATTCTTGTTCAGTTAGTTGCGAATCTATTTTTTCCTCTTCTTCAATTTCCTCGCCTATTATTTCCTGCAAATGTTCTTTATTTGTTAAAATTCTAACTTCTTTTTCTTTAACTTCTTGAAAAAAGCGATCTTTATCCTCTTTTAATTTCGTGAGTCTAGCTTTCATTACGGTATACATATCTTTAAGAGATGAATCTGAATTCATAGATTCAATAATATCTTTTTGAGCTCCTGAAGTAGATCTAAAAAAAGGAGTTGCTTGGTCTACTCCCAACCATCTATTTCTAAATATTAAATCTTGCTTTTTACTAGGTGTAAGCTCACCACCAGCTTTACCATTTAGATGAAAATTTTCATCTTCCGCAGCTTTTCCCGTTATCGTTCTATTGTTTTCGCAATTTAAATATTTTAGGGTAAAACTTTCTGGAATAGTTCCTTTTTTTCCAGTTGGGTGTAAAGATCTTGTTATTCTTACTAAAATACGAGGTTTTTCTGGATCGGGTGATGGTATTGATTTAATTATTGAAACAACCGTTTTTTTATTTGAATTTCTTAAGTTTCTATTTTTTTTAGATTTTTGCATAGCAAGGTGAAAAGATCTTGTTATATCTTCATCACTTAAGTCCTCTCTCTCTTCATCAGAGATTTCAAAAGGCATGCATGGAAGAGCCCATTCTCTATTAAAGGTTTTAATGCCTGGGACAGGAAACCTAGATATCTCACACCACAGACAGGCTAGGCCAATTGCTGTTTTACCGCTACCATTAGGTCCGGTTACAACAAATCCTTCAGG
>JAOXRY010000347.1 GCA_025800305.1 Campylobacterales bacterium
ATGCAGAATTTTTCTTTACAGAGACTCTTTGGCCAGATTTTACAGGGGAAGAGCTAGATGGTCTTATAGAAGAGTTTAAAAACCGTGATAGAAGGTTTGGTGGACTGTAGTTGGAACTTCTTTTTATTTTTCTTATTGGAATCTCTATTGGATCTTTTGCTAATGTCTTAATCTATAGACTCCCAAAAGAGGTTAGTGTTGTCTCTCCAGCTTCTGCTTGTCCTCATTGTGGAAGTAAAATCTCTTTTTATCAAAATATTCCTATTTTCTCTTATCTGCTTCTAAGAGGGAAAAGTGGGTGTTGTAATAAGCCAATAGGGTTTATCTATCCTCTTATTGAGCTTATAGGAGGACTTCTCTTTGTAGCTGTTTATATGAAGCTAGATCTAGGAGTTGATCTTTTTATCATTGGAACAGCTTTTATTTTATTACTAGCTCTTTCAATTATTGACTATAAACACTTAGTAGCCTATGATAGTCTTAACTTAGCAACACTGACACTTGCTCTATTTGCCTATGGAAATTTCTTTGATAATCTTCAAAATGCTCTACTAATTGGTGGTGGTTTTGCATTTCTTAGGTTTTATCTCTCTTTTCTTCTTGGAAAAGAGGCGATGGGAGAGGGAGATATTATCATTGGAGGAACTATTGGTGCTTTAGTTGGTGTTCAATTGGGGCTTGTTTCTTTATTTGTAGCCTCTGTATATGCTTTGCCTGTTGCATTAATTGTAAAATACATTACAAAGAAAGAGCCTGAAATTCCTTTTATTCCTTTTCTCTCATTAGGATTATTCACCGTCTTTATCTTTGATAGATTCTTTTTTCAATTTGTGAGTCATATTTGAAACTAAAAGTTTCAAGAGCAACTAGTTGCGAGGGCACTCCGCCTAAAAGTCTTTTTTGTAGCTTTGCTCGTGAAACTCTGCAAAGCAAAAAAGGAAATAAATAGTGAAAGTAAAAGCAACTATTGCTTACGACGGATCTAAGTTCTTTGGCTTTCAAAGACAAGTAGAGAACGGAGAGAATAGGGAAGTTACGGTTGAGAGTAAGATAGAAGAGGTTTTACAATCTTTAGAGATTAATGAGAAGATCTTAGGAAGTGGAAGAACAGATAGAGGGGTTCACGCCATAGGTCAAGTTATCTCTTTTGATGTCCCAGAGTTCTGGAAAGATCTGGAAAAGTTGAAAAAACAGCTAAATTTGAAACTTTCTCCAACTATTACTATTAAAAGCTTGATAGAAATAGGTGACATTTTTCACCCAAGATATAATGCAAAGACAAGATCTTATAGATATATTGTTGCTAATACAGATCCCAATCCTTTTTTAGCAGACTATGTGATGTTCAAAAAAAACGTAAATCTCCCACGTGCAAATGAAGCTATGAAGTGTTTTATAGGAAAACACGATTTTGAATATTTTAGAAAAACAGGCTCAGATGAAAACTCAACTACAAGAGAGATTTACAAAGCCTTTGCTTACAAGCATAGAGATCTGACTATATTTGTTTTTGAAGGAGATGGTTTTTTACGGTCTCAGATTAGGCTTATGATGGCTGGAGTTATAGAGTATCTTAATAGAAAGGTTACTTTAGAAAATATTCAAGATCAATTAAAGAAAAAAGAGAAGAAAATCACAAAGCCCATCACTCACACAGGGCTTTATTTGGCAAAAATCAAGTACTAAAAGAATTCTACCTCTTCATCTTCCTCTTCACTTCCACCTTTAAATCGTCCATTAAATCTATCTCTTTTGTTTCTTGCATCTTCAATAGATTCATTTAAATTAACATTTAAATCCTCAAAAGTAGTAGAGATCTTTTTGTATGTATCAGACAGTTCATCTGAGTAAATAAGAATATTTTTATTTATGGACTCAATCGTTTCATTAATTGCGTTAAGTTGTTGGGAAAGGATATCTTGATACTGTAAAATATCTAAAACTCTTTTATCAGGCTTTACACCATTTTCATTGAGAAAGTCTATTAAATCAACAGATTGATCTTTGGTATTTTCCATAATATCTTTTTGAACAGTTTTTATATGTTTTAAAAGCTTTATAAATGATTCAAAAGTGTTATAATCTAATGCCATAATGAAATCCTTTTATATTTTAAGGTAATAATTATACCATTACGCCATTAAAAGATTTGCAAGTAATAAATAATGAAAACTACAGATAAAATTTTTGACTATTTTTATGAAAAAACAGGAATTATCTTTTCAGAAAAAAGAAATATTGTTTCAGAGAGAATCATAAGGTTTGCCTCTTATGATGGATATGATGTTGATACATATTGGGAAAAGATTCAAAATAACAAAGAACTTTTTCAAAAGCTTGTTAATAAGCTTAGCGTTAATGAAACTTATTTTTTTAGAGAAGATAGGGTTTACCCTGTCTTAGTCAAGAAGATAAAAAAGAAATCATCAAAAGTAAGAATCCTATCTTTACCCTCTTCAACAGGAGAAGAACCATATACCATAGCAATGACTCTTTTTGAGAATAACCTTCAACATCACTGTGATGTTTTTGGTTGTGATATAGACACAGATGTTTTGAATGAAGCAAAAAAAGGGGTTTATAGACAAAAGAGTTTAAGAAAAATAGATGAAAAAATAGAGAGTAAATATTTTTTAAAACATGAAGGAGCATATCATCTTGATGAAGCTATTAAAAAATCAGTAACTTTTTTTCAAGGAAGTATTTTTGATAAAGAACTTTTAAGTTTAGAAAAGTTTGATTTTATCTTTTGTAGAAATCTTTTTATCTACTTTGATAACAGCTCCCGTGAAAAAGCAGAAAGGCAACTTTTTGAAATGTTAAAGCCAAAAGGTGTTCTTTTTACAGGTCATGCTGATTATCCTCAAAACAAGGTAGGTATGGAAAAGAAATTTAAAAATGGAATTTTCTACTTTAAGAAACAAAATAGTTAGCAAAGCATAACTATTTTGGCAGGGACAAGATTGTCCCAACAACCCCCTGAAGCTTTTTCATCTTCGATGAAAAGAAGGGTGGCATTTTCTTTTTTCTATGCTTTTGCTATTTTAATTCGCTCCAGTTTTTGCCTATGTTTACGCTTACTTCTAGAGGGACTTCGACTTTTAGGATGTTTTCC
>JAOXRY010000348.1 GCA_025800305.1 Campylobacterales bacterium
AGCACCTCATTCATCTCTTTTGGAGATATAACTACAGCATGCATTTCTATAGTATTAATATCACCATCATCATTGATTTTTAAGCCATTAAACTTATAGATATCGTATTGGTTAAAACTCATGAAGCTTCTTCTAAAGCATCTGGATCAAGTTGGCAACTTTTACTTTTTATAAACTTCTCTTTCCAGTTACTTCTTACTTCATTGTGTTCTGGCTTTAAAAAAATTCCATAATCTGTTACATTTACCTTAAACTTATCAGGATTATTAAACTCCTTAAGTATAACAGATGGAATTCTAATCCCTTTAGATGTACCAATTTTTACTAAATCTAAATACATTATAACCTTCCTTAATTGGTATAATATTGATAATCAGTATTATATTGTACACTAAAAAAACTTGTCTCTTTTTTTTACTCCTATTTTTTAATTATCACTTTTCATTAAGTAAACCTCCTAAATCTAGACTTCCATAACCATAAAAATCATTTCTATAACTAGGTTTATAGCCATTATCATCAAAGCTACTATCAATTGTAAAGTTTTTTATTGTTCCAACAACATCATCTTCTTGAAAAATCTTGACTTGATAAGTACCTATAGGGATTATATCACTTACTTGAAGACTCCATTTTCTATCTTGATAAGTAATTGGATATTTTTTTGATGTGTAGGAGTCATTTTCAAGTTGTAATGACAAGTTTGAACTATAATTTTGTGGCACTGTTCCTTGAAATTGTGGAATTTGAGATTTTGAACCTTGCCTATCTAAGATATACGGCAAATTTTCAGATCTTTTAACAGCTGAAAGTCTCAATTTTTCTCTAACTTCATCACTTGTCAAGGAAGGATCTTTCTCAAGCAAAAGGGCGATAGCTCCAGCAACTATTGGTGTTGAAGCAGATGTTCCATGGAATGGAGTATCTGCTACCTCTTTTCTAATATATTCATTGTAATCTCCACTGGACTTTCCTTTTGAACCACTTGGATCTATTGTTGTGATTCCAAAATCAGATGTTCCTCCTGGAGACATTAAAAATAGGTTAGATCCAAAATTACTATAAGGAACTCTAAAAGAAGATTTATCTGTTCCTCCAACAGCTATTACACTGTCCATAGCACTTTCATCATTTTGATTATTTTCACTTTCATTTCCTATAGCAAAAAGAACAATAACTCCTTTACCATCTCTTCCTTTTTCAATAATTGTTTTAAATGAATCACTAAATGATGAAGAGACAGAACCTGTTCCCCAACTACAGGTTATAATATCTGCACCCTCCTCTACTGCTCTTTTAAAAAGTAGTAATTCGTCAGACTTGCTCATATAGCTCTCTGTATTCATCTTTATTAAAATCAGGTTAGCTTCAGGGGCAATACCTTGAATACCTTTTCCATCAACATTTGCCCCTATAATTCCACTGACATTTGTTCCATGAGTCTCACTTTTATTTTGGGAGATATCTTCACTATCTCCTTTTTCTGATAGGTTGATTTTTTTAACTATCCGCCCTTTTAGCTCAGGATGTTCACTATCAAAACCATTATCTATAATTGCAATAGTTACCCCTTTTCCTGTATATCTATCATAGCTATCTTCTGGGTTAATATGTGCATTTTCATTAATAGAGTTTTCTTGATAAAAATCTTTATCATAATCCATTGCCCACTGTTGATTAAACATAGGATCTCTTGCTTTTTTTACAACTGTGTTATTGTTTTTAGGTAGATTATCTTCTGCCTTTTTAGTATCACTATCACCACATCCAATAACAAAAAAAGAGATAAAAATAAGAAAGAAAGTTCTCATCGGCTCTGGATCTTTGTATAAAAATTTGGAATTGACTCTTTCACATTTAATTCATTTTCAAAAATTTTATTGGCTACGTCTATTGGATTTTCTTCTTTGACTCTTAGTAAAAATACCTGTGGAATTATCTCTTTAATAAAAGTCAAATTATATTTTTTCAAAAAGTTAGAGATATTAGGCTCTTTTTTAAAAGAGACCATTATTTCATCTTTTATACCAACTACTTGATTATCAGATGTTCCATAAAAAACCATATAGTTTTGAGATCTGAAGAAGGAGCTTGATTGCTCCTTTTTCAAAATCTCTTTTTTCCCATTATTATAAAAAAAACTATCGCTATATAAAAAGCTAATACCTATAAGATAAAAAAAGATTAACTTCTTCAACTTTAGTCTTTAATACATCTTACAGGCATTGCATATCCTGTATTTTTATTACGATCTGATCTAGAGTATGTTTTTCCTAGCTTTAAATAGTAACCTTTTGTAGTACTAGTTGTATAAGGTGTTGAACTATAAAGTGCAATAACAGTACCGTCTGCTCTTGTACCAAAATAGTATCCTGTACCATCATTTGGCAATTGTAAAAAGTTATCAATAGCTTCTGTTCTACTTTTTACTTTCTTTATTCCTTTTAACTCATTTGCAGACTCTGTAAAAAACTTATGGTTTGGATCATAAGTTTCATCTTCTAGTTCGTATATTGTAGGAACTCTAAAACCACTTGGGCAAGGGTTATTAGGTCCATTTACACCTTTCCATAAACTATCAGACTGAGTATTTCTCCACTGTTCAGTCAGATCGTGATAGATAAATACTCCACCATTATCAACATCACTGTCTACTTTAGATCTTGTAAAATCATTATCGCTATGTTTAAACTCATGACCATTACTCTTTCTGCCCCACTGATAAAAGCCACCTATACATTTTTTTCTTTCGCTGTAAGCTTCACCTTTTATACAAACTTTTTCTGCACCTAAGTTCCTATCAAGCCAAGACTTTCCTGTAATTGGTGAAGTGATTACTTTATACTCTTTTGATTGGAAACTAATCGTTGCTTTTGTTTCACTGGCTGTATCAAAAGCTGTAAAGGAAATATCATGTCCCCCAAATGAATTATCACCAAGATCTTCCAAACCTGCCTTTAGTGAAAGAGTATAACTTTCTCCATCAGTTAAAGTCGAAAGAGGATTGATAATAGCGGTGTTTTCAACCATTTGTATATTCGTAACAACAGTACTATCACTGCTATCTTTTAGAACTATATTTGTAGAGTTGACTGTAGATTCTTTTAAACTTTCTGAAAACTCCATAGATAAATATCCAGTAGTTGGTAACATACTAATAGCTCCACTTGGTAATGAGTTTAGTAGTGTTGGAGGTTGAGTATCTACAGTAGAAAACTTAATAACAGTTTCTTCTTCTAAAGGCTTGTCATCAAGATCTTTTACAGTAGTTTTTAAAGTTAATGTGTAGCTAGTATTTTCTGCTAAAGTTGCGGTTATAGACAACACACTTCCAGAAAGATTAAATATAGGAGTTAAATTTGAACTACCATTACTTAATAAAATCGAACTTTCGTAATTTTGAACTGGTTCGGAAAAAGTGATAGCGATCACCTTATCTGTTGGTATCTTTTCACTATTATTTTCAGGATCTACAGAAACTATATAGGGATTGTCAGTCACTGTTGTAAAGTGTAAAGTTCTCTCAGAACCATTTCCAAAAAGATCTTTGACATTTGATGTGATAGTTACCACATACTCTGTTTTACTATCTAAATCAGCTTTAGGTGTTAAAAGAAGAGTTTTTGTCTCTTTTGTATATTCAATATCAAAATCAACATTTTTATCTCCTTTTGTTTTAAAAGTGATATTTGATTTATTTACACTCTCTTCTTTTAACTCTTCATTAAAAGTAAATGATACAGTTGAGTCTAATAGAATATTTTTTGAGTAGCCAGAAGGATTTGTTGAAACAATTTTTGGAGGATTTACATCATCTAAAAGATCTTCAACACTGTCTGTCTCTTTTATACATCTTACACCAAATCCCCAAGATCTATTATAGATATTAGCTTCATAGGTTGCTGTTGTAGCAAACGTTATTACTTTAGCAGTGTCATTTTTCACATCACTGGTCCAAACTCCACTTTCTAAAGTGTAAAACATGGTTCCATCACGTCCCCATCTATTTCCATTAGCTGGAAATTTTAAAAAATTCTCAAAAGCTGTTTTAAGGTTTTTGACCCTATTATTACTCTCTTCAGGAGCTTTATAGGTCTCATTTTCTAACTCTTCTGCTGTAGGAACCCTAAAACCATCTGGACAAGGGTTATTCACACCATCAAGTCCTTTCCACAAATTGTCATTTTTTATATTGGACCAATTTTGAGGAAGATCTCTTACCTTTATAAACTTATCATAGCTTTCACTGTCTTCGTCAATTAAAGTTGTAGTAACTTCACTGTCAAGTTTTTCATGACCATTACTTTTTCTACCCCATTGATAATAATCGCCAAAACACTGGCTTTGACTAGCTCCATATTTTGCGACTACATCATTTGATAGTGGGTCAGTAGGATAGTTTTGATAATTAACAATACTTTCATCACAGGCTTTTTTTGCACCAAGATTTCTATCCAACCACAACTTATTTGTTATAGGTGACTGAATAACCTTATAAATATCGCCCTTATGTCTTATGGTTCCTTTTGAAACAGTTACATAAGTAAAGATCTTTTCTTCGCCTAAATTATTACCATGAAAATCAGCGATGTCTTTAGAAAGAACTAGTCTGTACTCCATGTTATTTTTTAAAGACTCTTTTAAGGAGATAACTAAAGCATTTTCATGATTAGTGAAATATGTATTAATATTTGCAAGGTTATCTCCCCTATCTTTTAAAACAACATTGCCAAATTTTTTGATAGTTTTGTCATCTAAACCTTCTGAAAAGTAGATTATAATCTTATCTCTTGTGGAGATCTCTTTGGAATTATCAGCAGGTTCACTTCTTAAAACCGTTGGCTTTTCATGATCAGACACTAATTTATACTTTTTTAAAGAATTCTCCAGATGCTTCTTGACCTTCTCTTTTGGACGAGGTGTAATACCTTGCTTTTTTAAGATCTCCTCCACATCAATAGTGTCAGTTGAAAAACTTTTTTCATACTGATTAAACTTATTAAAAACCTCTTGTGTAATTTCAATCTCATTGGTTTGTTCATCACTATCAAGACTTTGTAAAAAAGTAGCTAATTGTAGAACTTTTTCATTATCAACAACACTTCTATCAACACCGACAATATCTTGAATAAAAACTTGATTATCACTGGAAAGTTGAGATATTTTTCCCAATGAGATTTTACCAATAAAAAACTCTACTTCACCTTTAGAATATGGAAATGAACCATCACTATCAGTGGTTCCAGTTCTACTTCCATTAACATATTTAAGTCCTTTTACTGGTGAATCAATAAAGTAGCCTTTAGGTAATGGCTGATCATTGGCATTACCACCTTCACTACTGGAGCTACTACATCCACCATTAAAAACTAAAAGTAGAGATAGACTTAAAAGTCCATCTCTTATTATATTTCTCCTCATTTAATCTCCTAATTCTTAATACATCTTACAGCTTTACCTATAGCATTTTCTCCATATCCACTATATTCATCATCAGTGGTGAACTTAGCAGTAGTAGTAATTTTCAAGTATGTTGGAAAACCTCCATTTGTTGCATCTGCTGTCCACATATGTACATGATTTCCAGTTTGAGTTATTCCTCCATTTGTTGTTATTTCTCTATAGCCATTTGTAGGTATCTTTAAAAACGATGAAAATGCAGAGTTTTTATCTGTAACTCCAGCATTCAACGTTTCATTTTCCAATTCAGTTTTTGTTGGAACTCTAAAACTTGATGGGCATGGATTATTATAAGGTGTTGACGAAGGTGTCCATAGATTAGTTGTGCCATTTGTCCACATCCAACCACCATCGTCTATAAATACACCACCCGTTTCAACATCATTTTCTGAAATAGTTGACGAAGAGGTCGCACTATCTTTAACTTCATGACCATTTGTTTTTCTTCCCCACTGATAATATCCTCCAAAACAATTTTCATCATTAGAACTACTACAAACTTGGTCAGCTCCAAGATTTCTATCTAACCATATTTTTGAAGTGTGAGGAGATGTTACCTCTTGATAAGTTTTTCCTTTAAAAGAGATTCCAGCTGGTGGCTCAGTTGTGAATGTTTTAGATACAGGAACTATAGTATTTCCTGCCGTATCAGTAACCGTATCTGTAATCTCAACTGTATATGTAACACCATTTTCTAAATCATTGGTAGGATTTATTGTTACAACTTTATTTGTATAGGTTACCACTGGTTTTGGAGTTACAGCAGTTCCTGATTTTTTAAGAATAATAGTATCAGCAGTTACTGTAGCCACTGCTAGGTTTTCTGAAAATGTAATCACAATATTGCTATCAATACCAACATCAGTTCCACTATCAGCAGGAACTATTGAAGCAACTATTGGTTTTGTTGTATCAACAACAACAGCAGACACTGTTGTAAATGTAGTTTCAATATCTGCTGCAAATTTGTTACCAGCTAGATCTGTTACATTTTTGCTAATTGTGAATGTGTATCTAGTGTCGTTTTTCAAATTATTTGTTGGTGTAAAAGTAAATGTTTTATTATCAAAAGAATAAACTCCATTACCTTCAATTACATTTTTTGCGGCATCTTTTAAAACAACATTTCCAGCTGTTTTTAATGTTTTTACATTAATAGTCTCTGAAAAAGTCACAATAATAGAACCATCTATTGGCGCATCTGTTAAATCATTGATAGTTGCTGTAGGAACCTCTTTGTCTGTAACAACTTGGTGCTCTTTTTGTGAATCTAAAAGATGAGCTTTAACTTTGTTCTCATCTTTAACAGGAACACTTTGCTCTGTCAAAGTCTTAGCAACATTAAAGCTATCATCAGTTAATTTTCCTGTGTAACTATTAAATTTGTCAAACTGCTCTTCAGTAATCTCAATTTCATTTGTACTGTTATCAGTATCTAATGATTGTAAAAATGTAGAGATCTTTAATACTTTTGAGTCTGTTAC
>JAOXRY010000368.1 GCA_025800305.1 Campylobacterales bacterium
TCTCCAGCAGCAGCAAGTCTTGACCAATTCAAGTCATATCAAGAAAGAGGGGAAATTTTTCAAAAACTTGTCCTAGATTTAGGTTAATTTAAGTTTAATTGTATATAATTTCAACTCTTCAAAACAAGTATGGCTCTGTAGCTCAGTCGGTAGAGCAGTAGACTGAAAATCTATGTGTCGGCAGTTCGATTCTGCCCGGAGCCACCACTTAAAAATCATCGTTTATTTCATCTAAATCGTTACCTCTTAAATAAACTTGTTTAAGATTTATTAGGTCGGAAAAAGATAAAGGTAATTGACTAATATAATTATCTTCCAGATCTAACTCTAAAAGGTTTGTAAGGTTTCCAATGCATTCTGGTAGTTCTTTTAATTTATTAGCACTAACGCTTAAATGATTTAGATTTTTAATCTTACAAATTGTTTCTGGCAGTTTTTCAAGGTTATTGTTATCAAGAGTTAAAATCTGTAAGTCTTCTAACTTACTTACATCAAAACCTAGCTCTTCCAAACTATTATCATTAAGATTTAACTTTACAAGCATATCATGTGATTCTAGTGTTGGAAGATCTTGAATCTCATTTCCTTCAAGAAGAAGTGTTAAAAGCTCTTGAATTTTACTAATAGAAGAAGGAAGAGTTGTTAAATTGTTATAAGATAGATCTAGATAGTACAAAGAATCCATAAACTCAAATACATCTGGAAGTTCCTCTAAGTTATTTGTATCTAAAGAGAGATAGAGGAGCTTTGTAAAGTTCTTTAGCCCTAATTCTAATTTTTCAAGATAGTTTGTTGCTATAGTCAGTCTTGTAAGACCTGTTAGCCTATAAAAACTATCAGGAAGTCTTTTTAATCTGTTTCCGTTGAGATTTAGAACAATTAATGAACTTAAACCTCCTATAGTTTTTGGTAACTCTTCTAAAAGATTGTTTTCACATTGAATGTTTTTTAGTTTTTTTAGATTCCCTATAGAGTCTGGTAGTTTTTGTAGTCTATTGTTAGATAGTTTCAGTGTAGATAGATTTTCTAAAGATCCGATAGACTCTGGTAACTCTCTTAGTTTCTTCTTACTGAGATCTAGTGCAAACAGGTTTTTTAGCTCTTCTTCATCTGTGGGGATTGTTTTGGTAAAACCATTAATCTTTACCCATCTTGAAAAGTCTTGTAAACTCATCCTCCAATCCTCTCATTCATCTGATCTACTAATATATCAATCTCTTCATAGTCAATTGAACCGAAATCAATCATATTATAAAGAGCCATCAAAGGTCTTCTACAGCAAGTTTTATTACATCCAGTAACTAATTTTTTTGCTTTTTTATAGGGAAGATCTGTCTTTTTGAAGATTTCTTCTGCTTGGGCAACTGTTTTGTTTCCACACATACAAATAATTTTGTTTGTCAGATCTTCCATTTTGTCCTACTTTAAAAAGTCGTGATTTACTTTAAAAGCAAGAACATCTTTCATTAACTCCCCTATTTTTTCACTTAGTGCTGGTAATTTGTCATAGTCTGTCCAAATTGTATCCTCTACAATATCATGGATCTCACCAGCAACTTCTGTTACTTTTCTTTTTAGTCCTGCATACTCTTTTTTAATCTCTTTTTGCTCCTCTGTTAGTCCCATTATATTCTCCTTTTTTATAGTCCATAAATCATTTCAAGATCTATGTTTGGTTTTTTGTTTT
Organism: Campylobacterales bacterium; assembly: GCA_025800305.1. Taxonomy (GTDB): domain Bacteria; phylum Campylobacterota; class Campylobacteria; order Campylobacterales; family SZUA-545; genus JAOXRY01. The sequence goes on from JAOXRY010000368.1 coordinate 1,688, forward strand.
TGAACATTAAATCAAAATCATCTACCAGCTCAAATTTGTATGATTCATACAGATCTGTAATCTCTTTCACTTTGGCTGGTACAAAAGCCACAATATGCTTTAGTCCTCTATGATAAATCACTCCTCTTAATATTTTTTCTCCATCACTAAAAGCAGAACCACTCATAATCCATGGAGAGATTTTGATAAGGTTTTTGTTGACTGCATATGAGTGTTGATATCCAAACTCTGTAGACAACATCAAAGATGAAGTCTTAAACATTTTCTTTGTGATGTAACCAGATCTCTCTTCCTTAAAACACTTCTTATCAATATTTTTCATTATTGGAAAGTAGTTTTCATTGGTAATACTTTTTGCTGTTGCATTGGTAAAGTTAAAAGCAGCTCCTCCACCACTATAAACAGCTTTTTTAAACTTTCCATAAGAGGTAAATCCTAACTCTTCCAAAATTGTTTTTTCGCTAATTCGTGTAAGAAAAAGTATTGTTTTCTCTTCATCATCAATGTTATTTAGAAGTACACTTAGAACTCTTTTTTTTACTTCATCATCTACGTTATCTAAGTAGTAAAAATTATTAATTAATATAGAGCTATCAAAACCATAAGCAGTAACAAAAGAGACCAACTTATTTCCATCATAAGCACCAATAGTAATAGAAGAATCATCACTGGCAGTATTAAGAACAAGGCTCTTATCAATAACTTTAGATTGTTCATACTCCTCCAAGTCTTTTTGAAAGCTATCCTTTCTAATCCATCCTACGAACATAAGTAAAGCTCTTTCAGCTCCTGCTCACTTAAAACTTGTTTTCTCTCAGTCACAATCTCCCTTACCTTAGGAAGAAGAGACTGTACCTTTCCTGCTATTGGATCTATCCCAATTGATTTTAGATGATAAAAAAGAGTTGAAGTCCCTGAATGTTTTCCAATAGGAAACTCTCTATGAAGCCCTACTTCCTCAGGCTCAAAAGCTTCATAGGCTCTTTTGCTCTTAATCATTCCATTTACATGAATTCCAGACTCGTGAGAAAAGATATTCTCCCCAACAATAGGAAAGCTACTATCAATAGTTTTATTTGCAGCCTTTGAAACAGTTCTCACAAGTTCTTGAAGTTTAATAGAGTTTATCTTCCTTTCTTCATCAAACTGATGAGTCAAACTCATTAGAACTTGTTCAAAAGAGGCATTTCCAGCTCTCTCTCCAAGACCAATTACAGTTGTATTAGCGCTAACAGCACCAGCTTCAATTCCAACAATAGAGTTTGCTGTAGCCATTCCAAAATCGTTATGGGTATGGATCTCAATATCAAGAAGATCTAATCCAGCCAAATAAGAGATATTTTCATATGTTTTATTAGGTGTTAAAACTCCAACTGTATCACAGTATCTAAACCTATCAGCTCCAAGAGAGTTTCCAAACTCTAAAATCTCTTTTAAAAACCTATTATCTCCACGGCTAGCATCCTCACCACCAATACAGACAAAAAGACCTTCTCTTTTTGCAGCAGTTACAACCTCTTCCAAATTTCGAAAAAGCTTATCAGTATCTCCGCCAAATTTGACGTTAATAAGCTCATTGGAAACAGGAACAGAAAGATCCACAGCTTTCACACCACAACTAAGACTTGCCTCTAAATCAGACAGAGTCGCCCTATTCCAGCTCATGATCCTAAGAGGAAGATTTAGATTTAAAATCTCTTTTAAATCCTCTCTCTCCGTCTTACCCATAGCAGGAATTCCAACCTCAAGCTCATCAGCTCCCGCTTCATACAAAAGTGTCGCTATTCTTAGCTTCTCTTTAGTATTAAAAGCCACATAAGGAGCTTGTTCACCATCTCTTAATGTTGTGTCGTTTATTAAAGCCATCATTACCTCTTTAGAGGTAGATATTCAGATTGTGTTCCTTTGGATTCTCATTTAGCTGGTCGAATCCCTATTATTTTTTCTTCTGTCTTTTCTGTATCTTCTAAGATCTGGAAAAGAAGTTCAAATGCTGTTTTAATATGTTCACTATTTTGTTTTGTATCTTTTTTTATGTTTTGAAGCTCAAAGACAATATCTTTGTAGCTTAAAGCAAACTCTCTCATTCTGGTAAAAGTCCGCATAATATCTTTTGTAACCCTTACAGCAATACCACTATTTATTACTGTTGCAAGCATATAAACACCTTGTTCTGTAAAGGCAAAGGGGTAGCTTTCTTACACCACCCCAACTTGAAGTGCCAAAATGGCACTTCAAATTTTCAAACTCTTCTTTTGTGAGCTGAAACATAAAGTCTTCCTCATCAAACCGTTCAAAATTTCTTTTTACTTGTCTATTAAGATACTTCGTCTCCACCTGATACAACTCTGCAAGATCCGAATCAAGCATAACCTTTTGTCCTCGTATTTCATAAATCTTTGTTCCGATCTTATCTGATACTAGTTCCATATTTATTCCTAGTTTTTAGGGACTATTTTATAGATAAATGAAAAGTCCTATTTAAAACATTGCAAATTGTAATTTTTTTGCTACAAATCCTTTATTGATAGGGTTTAAAAGAGTTTTACAATATAACTTTAAAAGTGATAATACATTATGTTTTATAGATAAGTTATCTATAATGTATTACTAATAAATGGTTAGACAGTTAAAGGTGAAGCACATGGAATACACGATTACAGGTTTATTTGATAAATCATTAGCATATTTAGAAGTAGCAATTATATCTAGTGAGACAAAAGATTCGGATATGTATCATACATCAGAATATTCAAACGTTACAGCTCATTTGCTTCACCATGCAACAGAGCTATTTTTAAAATTTGCTATTTGTGCGTCCACAAAAGAACTACCTAAAAATGAACATAAAATTTCTGAACTTTACAAAAGATACAAAGAATTATATCCTGAAGAGAAGTTCAAAATACAAGTCCCATTCACGGGAGAAATAGAATACATTGGCTTTACTCAAGAAGAAATAGCACAGCATGAAAAAGATTATCCAATGTCTATAGAACTACAACTGCGTTATCCAGTAGGGAAAAAGGTGAAAACTATAGCCCGATAACAAAATTCGAAACAGATATTTTGGAATCCTATAAAAAACAATTTTTAGCTCTTCGATGCGAAATACATCCATGTGAAGAAGTCTAACAAATCAGAGGAGCTAATCAAAAAGACGCGCGTGACTTTTTGATTACTCATTTTAAACGTTAGCATTACAGAAGAGAAACTAACTTCCAATGGGATATGAAATTATCATAGAAAGAGATAAGTTTTAAAACTACCCTATCTCTTTAACCTTTTTGTCAAAGTGTTTTAAAACAGCCTCATGGACTGATTTTTCAATTGGTTGTAGTGCAAAAGTCTCATCACAAATAAGATTAATAGATCTAAGCTCACCCATCGGACACTCACCAATCTTTTCTGTTAAAAGAATGTCACAGTCTTTTAATGTCTCTTTAATCTCTGCAATTGGATTGTTCCCATCACAGTTTTCTTCGCCAGTACAGTATGCACTCTTGATTTTTCTATGCATTACAAATTTGATAGCTTTATCACCAGCTTCGTAGATCAAGAACTCCTGAGCATTTCCAAAGTGTTGATTAATTACACCTTCTCCACCAGTCGTAACAGCAACTAGTTTTGTTTTACCTCTACTGTCTAACTCTTTTTTCTCTGCTTTTTCCAGCTTGATTCGGTCATTAGCTTTTTCTAGATTTGCTCTCCAATTTTCGATAATCTCATGTCTTTTCTTTCTCGCTTCAAGACCGTAGATCTCTGTAAGCTCATCAAACTCTAGATCAGCAAAATCTTCTCTTTTAATCTCATCAGATCTATCTTCCCCAACAAGCCCAACAGCATCAGCTCTACACTGTCTACAGTGACTCATAAGCTTCATATCCATACCACAAGCCTCTTGCGCTTCCATAACCTCCCCGTCAGTTGCACTTCTTTGTCCATTAAGCCCATAATAAGTTCCAAACTCTGGCTCTGAAAGTAGTGGCATAATGTTGTGTAAAAATACATTCATCTCTTTTAGTTTCTTTGCTACATTAGGAAGATCTTTCTCATTTACACCAGGAATTAAAACAGAGTTTGCTTTTACCAAGATCCCTCTATCAGTAAGCATCTTGATACCTTTTAATTGCTGTTCTAAAAGTATCTTCGCTCCCTCAGCTCCCCAAACCTTCTTATGGTTCCAATGAACCCAAGGATAGATCTTAGCTCCTATTTCTCCTGTCTCATCAATTGTATTAATCGTTACAGTCACATGGTCTACATTGTATTTTTCAATCTCATCGATAAACTCAGGAAGTCTAAGACCATTTGTTGAAAGACAAAATTTCAGATCTGGTGTCTTCTCAGAAAGTAGTTCAAAAGTCTCAAAAGTCTTTTTAGGATTTGCCAAAGCATCCCCCGGCCCTGCAATTCCAACAACAGAAAGTTGTTGAATTTTTCCACCAACATACATAACTTTTTTAGCAGCATCAATAGGATTTAATTTCCCACTTGTAACCCCTGGTCTGCTCTCATTAGAACAGTCATATTTTCTATTACAGTAATTACACTGGATATTACATGCAGGTGCAACAGGGAGGTGAATCCTAGCGTAGTGCTGATGTGCCCCTTCACTGTAACAGGGGTGATTGTTTATCTTATCTTGTATATCTTGGGATGTTGAACCATTTGGATCAAATCCGTTTGTTGTAGAACAGCAACTCATAGTTTATTCCTTAAATAATTCTATGGGTTACTATTCAGAAAGTGTTCCTTTGGATAATTCTAAGGAGACTTACTTTTTTTTGCTTTCTTTAGATCTTTTTCAAATCTAATCTTTGTTTTTTACCCCTTTCATTTTTTTAGAAAAAACGAAACAAAAAATCGTGGGCTTAATCGCTTCTGATCTTTCTGTTACGCCGCTGCGAAAGAAAGAACTACTTAACTCACTCCGCTCAAACAGAAGTAGTTCCAATTTTCTTTCTCCACAACTCCACTCCAAGGAAACTCATGACCCCACAAAGATAGCAAAAGAGGAAATAAATACCCCATCCATTCTCCCCTTCTCCCTCGGGTGTGGGACTTTGAATTTCCTTTAAACGTAAGCTGGAAAAATAGGACGAGGACTGTTTGAGCGGAGCGAGTTCCACAGCCCCCTATTTTGGAAGTATGGAGTTTAAAGAAAAGAAATTCAACTGCCCCACGATTTTTTGTTACTTTTTTCTAAAAAAAGTAATGGTAATACAAAAACCTAATTAATCAATATGATTTATTTTTTTCTTGTTGTTCTGCCATTTTTAATAATGGTTCTAGTGCACCCATCATATCATTAGCTTGACTTGGGTTTGACATTAACTGATTCATAAATTGCATTCCAAATTCTTCACCCATATTTTTTTCTTTAGGAATTACAGTTTCATTTATGATATTAGTCATAGTATCCATTAACTGTTTTTGAGACTCTGAAACAGTTCTTTCAATAATAGCTGACTTTTTATCTATATCTGCTAGGACTTCTTTCGTTCTTGCCTGATAATCTTCCATTACTTTTTGTGTTTTTTCAAAATTTTCTCTCACTTCACGTTCTGAAGCTCTTGCTGTACTAATTGCAACCATTGCTAATATCAGCGATGCTATACTTGCAACAAATGAAATCAACTCTACAAAATTTATATTTTCCATTCTAATTCCTTTATTAAATTTAGATTTTATCACTTAATAAACCCAATTCTCAATATCCAATCCCTTTACCCTCTCAAACTCCCTAACATTATTAGTAATCAAAGTAGCTCTAATACTTTTTCCATGCCCAGCAATCATCATGTCTAAGCTACCAATAACTTTTCCTTGTTTTTCTAGATCTGCTCTTATCTTTCCATACTCTATAGAAGCGTTGGAATCATAGTCAACAATATCAAATGGTTGTAAGAAAGACTCTAGAATAGAGAGGCTTTTTTCTCTGTGTT
>JAOXRY010000408.1 GCA_025800305.1 Campylobacterales bacterium
GGCTCTGAAGTTAGATTTGAAATTCTAAAATGATGAGTGAACAAAAGATTCAAACACTAGAAAAAGCATTACTACGCGAAAAACTAGCTAGAAAAGAGGCCGAAAAAATCTTGGAAGAAAGAGCTTTGGAGCTCTATCAAACCAATCAGCGTCTTTCTAGAGTTTTAAACGAGAAGGAAATTCAATTAGAGAATCTCTTTAAAACTATTGTAGATCCATATATTCTTATGGACCTTAACGGAAATGTCTTAAAAATGAATGATGCCGCCATCGATTTTTACGGATATAATATTGAAAAAGAACCTTTCAATGTCGTGAGAACACTCTATAAAGATGATGTAGAGTATGCTATGAGTTCTTTTGGTGATCTTTTGGAAAAAGGAAATTTCAGAAACTTTCAGGCAAGAGTTTATATTAAATCCAAAGCATTGAAATGGGTGCATATCAACTCTAGCATTGTCTATGACAATATGGGTAAACCTTTATTTGCACAAGGTATTTTAAGGGATATTACCAAAGAAAGAGAACAGCAACAAATATTCGATGAACAAAAGAAACAGCTCAAAACCATTGTAGATCATTCTTCTTTAGGAATTGTGTTAACCCAATACGGAAAGATCCTTAAAACCAATAAGGCCTTTCAAGATTTTTTAGGATATACGGAAGAAGAATTACTCCAAAAAGAAGTAAAAGATCTTTCTATAAAAGAAGATTATACGGAATCCAGAGACTATATGGAGCAATTGATGTCCGGTAAGATCAATGAATTCTCTATTGAAAAAAAGTATTTGACTAAAGATCAATCTTTAGTTTGGGCAAAAACCAGCGTTTCTATGGTAAAAGACCTCAACAATAAGGTCAAATATCAGGTAGCTGTGGTAGAAGACATCACAGAAGAATTGAAGAACAAATCTTTGTTAA
>JAOXRY010000410.1 GCA_025800305.1 Campylobacterales bacterium
AATAGCAACAGGAATTATATTTGGGGTATTAGCTCTAGTTCTAGGGTGTATTAAATCGTATAAGAATGAAAAAGAAGCAAAAGAAAGAGGTATGATGTAATTTTTATTTTTAACTTTTACAGAAGATGAAAGAATATAAGATTTTTGTTTACCAAGAAGGTTGGTTAGGTTCTCTATTTTTAGGACAAAGTAAAGTTGATCCAGTTAAATTAACTGATTCTCTAAATGAACAAGCTAAAGAAGGTTGGAAAGTTATTACAGTTGAAAGAGAAAAAAGAAGAATGTTCGTTTTTTTTGCAAGAGAAGCGCTTATTTACACATTAGAAAGAGATATGATATAGTCTATATCTTTCTTTTTTTAAAAAAAAGTAAAAAAAAATTTGCATTAGTAAAAAAAATGAATAATATCTGTCTTGCAAATGTGATATGCGGGTGTAGCTCAATTGGCTAGAGTCCCTGCCTTCCAAGCAGATTGTTGTGAGTTCGAGTCTCATCACCCGCTCCAAATTTGTTTATCCATTTGCAAGAAAAGATATATGGAGGCGTAGCTCAGTTGGTTTAGAGCGCCTGCCTGTCACGCAGGAGGTCGCGGGTTCGAGTCCCGTCGTTTCCGCCATTTTCTTTTCGGGGAATTAGCTCAGTTGGCTAGAGCGCCTGCTTTGCACGCAGGAGGTCAGGAGTTCGACTCTCCTATTCTCCACCACATAAATTGAAA
>JAOXRY010000430.1 GCA_025800305.1 Campylobacterales bacterium
TCTCCAATGGAGATGAACCTAGTACTGCCCGTGTAGTTGATAAATTAGAAAAAAAGGGCTTTTTAAAAAGAGTTACAGATACAGAGGATAAAAGAGTAAAATTGGTTTTTGCCACAAAAAAAACAAAAGAGATCTTAGATAAACTACTTCCATTTGCCAGTGAAATAAATGAAGAGATTGGTAGTTGCTTGAGTAAAAGTGAAAAAGAAGACTTAATGATGCTATTAAAAAAAGTAGCTAGTTCGATTTAATTATTTATATAACTTTTTTAGCTCTTTTAACAACAGCAATAGTAGCATCAAGTTCATCCAGTTAATGGATAGAGCGTCTTTTGTGGGCATAGAGGAAATCTAATTTGCACTCTTTATTATTTTTTTGTATGTCTTACTATAATCCTTGTGATTTCAAGCTATGGATAATAAGAGATCTACACCCTCCTTCCTAAAAAAAGCTAACCACCTAAAACTTTACAATTTGCAATATTTTTTACTCAGATTTAAAATAATCTCTAAAATACAACTTATGATGTTACACTTAGATTTAGACTGCTTCTTCGTCTCTGCCCACAGAATAAGAAAACCTATGTATAGAAATATCCCCCTAGCAGTTGGAGGAAGAAGCAACCTCTCTATTTTTGAAAGAAAAAAACAGCAACGACAGTTAAGTAAGATTGGTGGAGCATTTACCAGCTCAATTTTAAGCTTTAATGATGACAAGAGTTTTAAAGACTATTTTGTTGATCCAGATGGAAGGGTGAGAGGGATTGTTACTACTGCTAGTTATGAGGCTAGGGCATTTGGGGTGAAAACGGCAATGAGTGTATCAGAGGCTTTAGCTAGATGTCCTAAATTGACTGTCTTACCTCCTAATTATCCTCTTTATCATGAACTTTCCAATAAGTTGAAGGAACTTTTACAGATTGAAATACCTTCTATAGAGCAGTTTAGTATTGATGAGTTTTTTGGTGATGTAACTGGATATATAAAAGATGAGGATGTGTATGAGTTTGCTGTAAGGCTTAAAGATAAAATACAAAGAGATCTAGGGCTTCCTATCTCTATTGGGATCTCACGGTCAAAATGGATTGCAAAATTGGCTACAGAAAAAGCTAAGCCTCATGGGATTTACATAGTCAGATCTGAAGAGGTTGACTCTTTTGTGAAAGATCTTTCTATTAGTGAATTTCCTGGAATTGGTAAGGGGTATCAAACTAGGCTAGAGCAGTATGGGATTAAAACATTAGGAGATATAAAAAAAAGAAAAGAACTATTTTATAAATGGGGAAAACCTGGAATTCAGCTCTATCATAGAACTACTGGAACAGATACAGAGACAATAGCTTTGGCAAAATCAAAAAAATCTATTGGTCTTGGAAGAACATTTGATCCTTTAGAGGATAGAGAAGAAGCAAAAAGAAGAGTTGTGATTCTTTGCCGTCATCTAAGCTTCTTAGCTCTTAAAGGAAAACACAATCCAATGACTTATTCTTTGCGGATAAAGTACCAATACGGAGAAAAAGCAAAAGATTTTATTAATGCTAATAGGCTTTTTAATGAAAAGTATTTTAAAGAGGCAATGACAGATCTTTTTAATCAGATAGATAGATTTCCAAGATACCGTATTGTTCAGCTTAATGTTTCTCTTTCAAGTTTTGAAGAGAATAAAAATATAACTATGGACCTTTTAAATTATCAAGAGGACACAGTCCAATCTAAACTTACAGCTTCTCAACACCTCTTAAGAAGTAAATATGGAATCGATATTATAAAAAGTGGAGGAGAGTTTTAAAGGGTGACAATCTCTGTATTTTCATAGAAGTTTTTCACACTTGGAGATATTCTGATCGCTTTTTGTAGGTAGAAAGCCAGATCTCCTCTTGTAAATTGTAAAAATAATTTTTCTGGGTCAATACCTCTTGAAATAGCAACATAAAACTGGCTGTCTGTAAAGATATTATTGACGTTACAAACTAGATTTTCAATACCCATTCCTTGAGATTTATGTATAGTGATTGCATAAGCGATTCTAATTGGAAATTGGGAGAACTTTGCTAAGGTTTTTTCTTCAACTTCTGAGCCATTTAAAACGTATTCACCCATTACAAACTCATGACGTTCTAACTTAACCTCTCTTTTGTCTGTCTCAATAAAAACAACATCGTCATCAAAACCAGTTACAATACCTCTTTCACCATTATAAAAAAGACCATACTTATTTACAGTAAAAATAACAGGAACCCCAATTTTAATTGTAAGATTTTCCTCTACAGAGAGATTATTTTTCCATGTTTCAAATTTTTTAGCGTGAAGTTTTCCATCTTCAATTCTTGTTACTGCTTCAAAGGTTTTTTCTGGAGTTTGTAGTGCTTGTAGTCTTTGCAAGTTTTGCATATTTGCTTCATTATTTGTTCCAAATAGTGTAACTGGATCTGATTGCAAAACATGGCTATTGTTGGAAAGATTTGTAAGATAACTAATAACATCGCTACTATTATCTCCCATTCTCACACGATTTAATATATGCCCAAATTCCTCATTTTCTGTTCTGTAAAGTTTGGTAAGTTCAACAACAACTGGGTTTAATTCTCTCCAGCCTTGACTTTCATAGGCATAGATACCAGCAGAAAACAAAGAGTTGTTTTGATTTGTATTTTTTACAACAGGAGGAAGTTGATAAAAATCGCCAACAAAAAGAACTCTTCCTTTAAAATTACTCTGCTCAAGTCTGTAGTAAAACATATCTAAAAGATCTCCGCTAACCATACTGACTTCATCAACTACGATTAAGTCTGTAGCTTCTATCAGTTTAATTATCTCTTTTAGTCTTCTATTTTTATTATCAAAGGTGTAGAGTTGCTCCAGATTAGAACAAAGCCCAAAACCAAATAAAGAGTGGATTGTTTGACCACCTATGCTAACAGCTGCTATTCCTGTACTAGCTACTATAATGACATTTTGTCCTGCATTTTGGTAGGTGGAGATTATTTTTTTTCCGTTGTAGCTTTTCCCAACACCACCTCCTCCTGTAAGGAAGAGGTGATTGTGTTTAAGTATTGTTAATAAGTTGTCTTGTGTTGATAAACTCAAGAAAGTAGTTCAACTAAGGAAGTGATTCCTTCTTGTCTTTTAAAAGGTTTTCTTATGATGTTCGCTGTACAGCCGTAATCTTCTTTTAGCTCCATTGGGTCATTAGCTGTTAAGATTACTATCTTTTGCTCAGGATTAATATCCAAGATACTTTGAACAAGTTCCCATCCGTTCATCTTAGGCATTGTAAAATCTGTAATAACTAGATCATATTTATTACTATTTTCTCTATAGACCTCAAGGGCTTTTATACCATCTTCCGCCATATCAACAGATTTAAAACTTTTAGATAATATTTTATCCATAAGCATTCTCTGCATAGACTCATCATCGACAAATAAAATTGATAATTCTTTTAATTCTTCTGCTGTCACTTGTAGGACCTTTCCAATACAATACTTTCTATTCTACAAAAAAGTTTCAAAAACTTTTCTTACTTTACCCTTAAGAAATAACACATCCTTATCACATCTTAGTGTTATTTTCTCTTTACTTTTAGGTCTTACAACACTTTCTATTCCAACAAAAGGACTCATTTTCAAAAAACATGCGGCCATTCCTGTTCCACAAGCTAGAGTCTCATCTTCAACACCTCTTTCATAAGTTCTAACAGCTAAATAGTCATTTTCTTTTTTTACGTAGTTAACATTTGCATTATATTTATCACGAAATTTTTTTGCAACTTTTAAGTCAAAAACATCTAAGTCATTAACGGTAATAACTACATGAGGAACACCTGTGTCAACAATAAAACACTGATATCCATCTTCTTCAAAATCCTCTTTAATAATCTTATATGGAGTAAGTTGACTTTCAACTTCATCATCTTCTACACTAGCTTTTATAACACCAGCACCTGTTAAAAAAGACATCTCTTTTCCTGCTAGTTGATTTTTATAAGCATAGTGTGCAGCAGCTCTGCTGCCATTACCACACATAGAAGCGTCACTTCCATCACTGTTATAAAATTGCCATTTAAAGTCGTGTTCTTTATGTGGGATTAAGACAATAAGTCCATCAGCTCCGATTCCATTTTGTCTATCACATAACTCAATTGCCAGTTCTTTTCTATCCTCTTCATGAAAGGTGTGGAAAATGACAAAGTCGTTTCCATTAGCACTATATTTACTATATCTCATTTGCTCTCTTTTATTTTTGCGACAAAGCTATTTACATTTTCTGTTAAGCTTCCTATATTTTTACTATTGTCTATAAGAAAAGTTGCTCTCTTTTTTTTCTCTTCAATATCCAACTGGATCTCTACTCTATTAAGAGCTTCATTGTACTCCATTGAATCTCTTTTCATAACTCTTTGTATTTGAGTCTCTTTTGGACAATACACAACTACAGACTTTCCTATTTGGTAAGAACTCTCTTTTTCAAAAAATAGAGGAATGTCAATAAAGTAGTTTACACCTAATTTATCAAGAGATTGTGACTTTAAAGTGACCTCTTTTTTTATCAAAGGATGAATGAGTTCTTCTAGATCTTCCAATTTCTTTTTATTTTGAAAAACAATCTGACCAAGTATTTTTCTATCAACTTTGTTATCAGATATAATAGAATCTCCAAAAAGATCTATAAGCTCTTTGTGAACAGTTTCTATTACTTGATGGGAGATCTTATCTAGATCTATGATTGTATATCCATGGAGTTTTAATAAAGAACATACTGTACTTTTGCCAGTTCCTATTGAACCAGTTAGTGCAATTGCATTTACAAATGCCATAATGTTAAAGTTCTTTTTCTAAATTATAAAGTTCGTATCTAATTTGTTTGAATTTGGAAGCCTCTTTTGTATCAATTACTTTAAAGCTCTCTTCCAAAGTTCTAGCACTTTCTTGAGATCTTTTAAAATTAGCCAAAATGATATGGTTTAAATCATCTCTTTCCATTTCACTTTTTGTATTCTCTTTTAAAACATCATTGATAATATCTCTAGATTGTAGATACTTTTGGTAGTTTTCAACACGGACTTTGTGTCTAATTGATTTTAACTGTTTTGCCAGTTTTTTGTTGTCTTTTACAAACCTTGCAATATCTTCTAAAACCCTAACCGCCTCACGAAGACGGTTAAGGTTAGCATCACAAAGTCTAATTAACTCTTGATTAGTCGTCAGAATTAAAGATTCCTAAAATTTGTAGTAAAGATACAAATAGGTTTAAGAAGTCTAAATAAAGTGCAGAAGCAGCAATAATTGGACTGTCATAGTTTCCTCTCATAATATTCTGAGTATCGTAAAGAATAAAGAATGAGAAAAGAATTGAACTAGCTCCAGCGATTAATAGTTGGAACATTGTACTTTGCATGAAGATGTTAACAACACCACCAACGATGATAACGATTAGACCAATAAATAGCATTTTACCCATTGTTGAAAAATCTTTATCTGTGTTCATTGCAAATAGGCTAAGTCCACCAAATGCAGCTGTTGTCATTAAAAATGCATTAGCAACAATTCCAGCACCACCTTGCATTCCTAAAACTGATGAAAGTAGAGGAGCAAGAGTTAAACCTGATACAAATGTAAATCCAAATAGAACTACAAGACCTAAATTAGGACTTTTCTTAACTGCAAAATTAAGACCGAAAATTAGAGCAATTTCTAAAATTACAAATCCCCAATAGAATGAAGCAACTGTAGCGGCCATTCCTAAACCGATGTAAGCACCAACAGTACCTGCTAGTAGTGAAGCAGCAAACATTTG
>JAOXRY010000446.1 GCA_025800305.1 Campylobacterales bacterium
GAAAATGGTGAGTTTTTATCTGATGCTACAAGTGAAGAGATTGAGGCTTTTTATGATTATCTTGTTGATATAGGATTTGATGAGAAATATAGCTTTATATTGAAGATTTTAATTATCCAAAAACTAAATAACTATAAAAATAGTATAGAGCTTTTTGACAATGAATATGGGCTAAGGGATATGTATGCAAATCTTCTTAAGCTTTATAGAGCTAAAGATGAGATAGATGAAGAAGAGCCTGCAATGTTTAGAAGAAGGCAAGAGCAGATAAATAAAGCTATAGGTGAAGCGGTGGAGCTTTTAGATATAAATCATAAAAATAAGTTCTTAGAGTTTGTCTATAGAGGTTTTGATGATGAAAAACTCTTAGCTATCATCAAAGATAGTGCTAAGGCTGAAATACAAGAACTTATAAAACAAAATACACAGATAAATGATGAAAATAAAATACAAGAGCTATCAAAGATGTTATTTGGCTATATCTTTGAGGATGAATATTTAGATCAAATACAAAAGAAGCTAATCCCATTATTTGGAGAAAGAAAATCTTTATCTCATATCGATGATCTGAGTGCCCTTTTAGTAAAGTGTGATGATAAAATAGTGCTAAAGCTTCTAAAGTTTTTATGTAAAATAAATAGAGTTAAAAATCTAGATTATTTTTATGAACAATTCACAGGTGGATATAATAAAAACACTGAAGATAAAGCAACAAAAAAACTAGTACAAATAATAAAAGATGATGGTTTTGAATCTGAGGTTTTATTTGAGTTTTATCTAAAACAATTTAAACATAATGATAACTACTTTGATTTTAAAGACAATCCATTTAGCCAAATACTAGTAGAGGAGTTTGAAAATATAAAAAAATACGAAAAACTACTTTCAAAAAAAGCATATAGACTATTTGAAGAGCAAAATATGAAACAATCATTTTTAGAAAGCGTTGGATACGGAAAATCAAAAGATTGTGATGATGAGTAGTATAAATATAAGCATAGACTTTCAAGATAAAACCTCAGTAAAAAAAGGACTTAAAAACTTTAGAGATACATTGGATAAGTTTTATAAAAAAAAGTACTCTATGGAAGAAGATGAAATATATATCTATTCTAAAGATACTTTGATAAAAAAATCAGAATTCTCAAAATACTTCACTTGTCAAAATATCTATGGTGAAGGATATAAGATAGATCTTGAAGAGTTTATAGAACCTAATATCCACTACTCTATCTTATCCCAAGTATATCTATTTGAAAAAGCTTTAGAGTATGGATATACAAAGAAGCTTTTAAAAATCTGTAAATTACTCCTTAAATATATTAAAAAGAAAGGTGATTTTCACAATGTTTGGTACTCTGATGTAACATATTTTGGTTTTTATCTACTTTTTACCTTAGCTTATAATAAACCAAAGTACACCTATTTGATGAGTAAATACTTCACTTCTGATTGGGACGACCAATCAATGACTTTGCATCAGTTTTTTTATATGGTATATGAAAAGCACGGAGCAAGTGATGATATTATCAATGCTATTTCATATCTAGTTTATGGAGAGAATCTATACGATTTTGGATTTTTAAATCCTGTATATCCTTTAGGTGAAGATAAAGAAGGTAGATATATCTTTAAAGAGAAAAGAAGATTTTTTAATCTTTTAAAAAAAGATAAAAACTTATATGAAAAACTCAAATTATATATCTTAAAAAATACTCCAAAATACAACGACTATCTTTATGATTATGACGATGTCCATGTGATAGAGAAATATTATGGAGCAATTGCAGGGATAAATTATCTCAATGAAGAGAAATTTGAAGAGTTTAAAAAAGAAAAAATACATGGCGCCGTTATCTCTAAAGATATAGAAGAGTTAAAACACAAAATCGATGCTATTATAGATAACCAAGAAGAGTAATATGAAAAAGTTAGTTTCTCTTTACCTTTTAGTGATAATAACCTTTACAAGTTGTACACACATACACACTCCTAAAATAAAAAAAAATACTAAATCTCACCTTTTACACAGAGCTAAACAATTAGATATAAATGCCATAGAAAAGTTAAATCAAATCTACCTTTTTCCTAAAACAAAAGAGGGATTTGAGTTTTTTAAGATCTTGTACAAAGATATACTTCAAAGTAGCAATCCCTCTAAGATCTTAGCTTTTGCAAAGATCTATAAAGATCACTACAATATGTTTATCAACGGAAAAGAGAAGTATGTGAAGCTTTTAGAGAGAGCTTACAAGCTAGGAGAAAAAGATGCCTTTGATAAGATAGTAAACTTTTATCTAGATAATAGCTTCTATAAAAAACAGAGTCAGCTTTTAAAAGAGGTACTCAAATCACAAGATCTATATAAAATCTCTACACTCTATAAAGCACTTACTCTGCACTACTCTTTTAAAAAACAGAAAGAACTAGAGTCTTTAATGATAGAGAAAAACCTCCCTTTAGGTGCATATCCAGAGTATAAAAAACTATCAAAAATATTCTATGATGAGAACAAAAAAGAGCAGACAGAGAAACTATTAGAAGTTATACTCAACTCAAATGATTACAAACTTATAGAGAAAGTCTCCTCCCTTGTAATGTTTAGCGCAAACTCCCATGAAAAGTTTTTAAACAAACTAATACAGCTAGATAAAAGAGATATAAACATCTATCTAAGACTTGCAAACACCTATAATAAACTCTATAAAGATAATAAAACAAAACAGATAGAGATCCTCAAAAAAGCCTCTTTACTTGATAGCTACGAAGCTACTACAAGATTGATTAAAATATATCTAGGAGATAGAAAGTATATCAATGAGTATAGCTCCTTTAAACAACAGATCCTAAAACTCAATGAATCAAAAAGAGCTTTGGCAAACTTTTTATATAGATATATAGACAAACAAAGGGGAATCAATCTTTTAAAAGGTTTAGCACAAAAAGGAAATGCAAAAGCTATGATAGATCTTGCCACCCTTAATAGAAAAAACAGTGGCTACTACAATCCCCAAGAGATAAAAACTATAAACAAATGGCAAAACTTTATATTAAAGAGTGAAAAACCTTATCTAAGATCACTTCTTAGAAAAAAGCTCCAAACCAACTACGGTCTTAAAGAAGAGTATTCTACTCTTTTAAGAGAGTTAGAAGAGAAAGAGAGTAGTGAGAATAATATCTATACACTAAGAGATCTAAAGTATAAATATGTCTATAAAAATAAAGAGTTATCAGATGCTTATATGCAAAAAGCTATGAAGCTAGGAGATACAAGAAGCACTCTAGATATGGCAGCAAGAGAGTACTATACAAAAGATGTAGAAAGAGTTAAAAAAGGTATTGCCATATATGAAGAGTTAGCCAAAAAAGGTGAGCTAACAGCTATTAAAACTCTCGCTGAGTTTTACATAACACCATCATTTCGTTCAAAAAAACTTATCCATTTAAAAGATCCTAAAAAAGCAGCCAAGTATTATGAAAAACTTTTTCAAGCAGGAGATACAGAAGTAATTTCAGAGCTTGTATATCTCTACCTATGTGGAGGAAAATGTTATCAAAAGGGTAAACCTTTTGATGAAAAAAGAGCCCAATTTTTTATAGAAAAACTCATAGAGCAAAAGGACAAAAAAGAGGTAGATTATATAGCGTGGAAATACTATAAAGGAAGCCATTTCAAAAAGGATATACAAAAGGCAATCTATCTATATGAAGAGATAGGAAAGATGGGGTATCCAATCTACTATGGCAGAATAGGACATATCTATTTTCAAGATCTAAAAGATAATAAAAAAGCTTTAGAGTACTTTAGATATGGCTCAGAAAAAGGCTCTATGGAAGCCAAAAGCTGGATAGGATACTTCTATTATAAAGGTATTGAAGTAGAAAAAAATATCAATAAAGCCCAAGAGTACTTTAAGCAGTCACAGGAAATCCCCTACTCAATATTCCAACTAGCCAACATATTCAAAAACAAAAAACAGTATAAAGATGCTATAAAATACTATAAAAAGATCCTTAGCCTTCCAGAGAATCCTTACAAAAAACAATCAGAAAAAGAGCTAAAAATTTTACAAAAAGAGAAGAAACAATGAGAGAGATATTTTCCTTACTATTTACAATCATACTACTAACAGGATGTGCGGAAACCACCCCTACCCCATCACAAAAAAACTCCAGTAAAAAAGAGGAGCTTATCAAAAAAGCAAACAGTGGTGATATAAACTCTATGCTAGATCTTAATGAGCTATATCTATTTCCTCAGACAAAAGAGGGGTTAGATCTTTATAACAGATGGATTGACGTAGTTTTACAAAGTGATGATATAGACGGTATTATAGATATTCATAGAGTCTACTACAAATACAGAAAAATGTTTGTAAATGGTTTAGATATAAGAAGAAAACTCCTCTTTAGAGCAGCCCAGCTAGGGAGCCAAGAGGCTCTTTCTATGCTTATTTTAGATCATATAGATAAAAGAGAGATAAGAGATCTTCATCAAAAGATTATTAAAAAAAATAATCAAAACCAACTTATTACACTTTATAACACCTACATGTATTTAGAAAAATCCCATGAAGGAAATGAGGTTAAAAAGCTGATTACTAAATCCCATAAAGATTACTATGATGAACTCTCTTTAAGTGATAAGTACTACTATCTCAACGTAGCATATTATAAATCAAGAACAGATGAGAAAGAGTTTAAAAGAGTTATCAAAACAAATTTAGAGAGTGATGATTTAGAGATAATAATAGACACGGGAAAATATCTTTACAAAAAGAGTAGAAGACTACGTGACGCTAGAGAGTTTTTTGAAAAAGCTGTGGCAATGAACACTCAAGACTCTACTATTTATCTCTATTTAGCGCAGATCTACGAAAGCTATAGAGAAGATAAAAAGAAGATAGAAGAGACTCTTAAAAAAGCTATCTCTATGGACAACTATAAAGCTACTGAGAGACTTCTTGAAAGATATAAAGAACAGAAAAACTCTTTAGAGTATCTTGAGCTAAAAAAGAGACTCTTACAACAACACAACGGGAAAAGAGCCTTAGCCGCTTTTTTATATGAAAATAAAAAATATGGAGAAGCTTATAAGTTATATGATGAGTTAGCACAACAAAACGATATGAAAGCTGCTCTTTTTTTAGCAAAAGAGAAAAGAGTAAGAGAGTATGAGTTTGACCCTGAAAAAGATCTTCTTGTTAAAAAATATAGAAAAATTATCTTAGAAGCAGATGAGCCATACCTAAGAAGTGAGCTAAAATTTTTCCAATTTGATAAAGAGCTAAAGAAAAAAATCATTGAGATAGAGCTACAAGAGAAGAATTTAAAAACCCTCAAAGAGATGGCTTTCTCCAATTACGGAGACAAATCTATTCCCTATCTAAAAAAAGCAGCAGAGTATGGTGATATCCAAGGAAAATATCTGCTGATATCTAAGTTAAGCAACTATGGAGAGGACTTTAGAAAAAAAGTAGCTATGTATGAAGAGCTAATCGCTATCGGAGATAAAAAAGCTTATAAAGAGCTTGCTATAGCGTATGAGAGAAAAGGTGGTTTAGACAACATCCAAAAGATTGTAGATCTCTATGAAAAAGCTTATGAGAAAGGAGATAAGAGTGTTATTGACAGTATCATCGGTTACTACATTTGCCCTCAGTGCAAAATCCTTAATGATGAGAAAGTTCAGTACTACGTTGATGAAGCAATAAAAGATAAAAATACAGAGTTTATATTAAGACTTGCCAGATCTTATAAAACAGGAACAACAACCACAAAAGATCTCACCAAAGCTCTTAAATTTTTTAAAATTGCTTATGAGATTGATAAAAACCCAAAAACAAAACAACATATAGAAAACTTACAAAATAAAGGAGAAAAATGAGGTTTATATTTTCACTGATATTGAGTATCATCTTATTTGCAGGATGTGCCAATACTACAGCAAACCCAACACTACAACACCAAAAAGATACAAAGCAAGAGCTTATTAAAAAAGCGAATAGTGGTGATGTAAAAGCGATGTTAGATCTAAATAGTATCTATCTATTCCCTAAAACAAAACAAGGAGCAAAGCTCTATAGAAAGTGGAGAGAAACACTACTTCAAAGTAAAAATCCTCAAGATATTTTAACATTTGCTACAGTATACGAAAAAGAGAAAAACATCTTCATAAATGGAGAAGAGAACTACCTAGAGCTTTTAAAAAAAGCTGCAACACTTGGCTCAAAAGAGGCTCTATTTTTAATCCAAGAGTTCTACGTAAAAAAGGGAAAAAACTATAAACATAAAGAGTTTAGAGATATTGAAGAGCAAATAACAAAAGATGCAAATCAAGATACTCTTATTAAACTCTATGATCTTTACAATGCACAATATAAAACAAAAGCAGCGGATAGAATAAAAGAGTTAATGAAAGAGAGAAAATACACTCCAAATCTTAATACACAGTTCTCTATTTTACAAAGTCTTTTAAAAGAGAGAGGTTCAGAACAAAAGATCCAAACTATCAATAAAAACATCTTAGCTTCCAAAAATTATCAGCTTATTCTCAAAACAGCAGAGCTTTTTTTGCAAAAACGTTTTTTAGATGAGTCACTTACTCTTTACCAAAAAGCTTTAGAGATGAAAAAAGAGGCAGATACCTACTACACTATTGCTGAGATCTATAGAAAAAAGAGAATGCTCAACTACACGTGGAAATCTAGAGAGTTTGAAAAAGAGATCAATGAGAACCTTCATCAAGCAATGCTTCTAGATCATTTTGAAGGGACAAAAGCTCTTCTTAAAACATACTATTATGGAAAAGAGTACTCAGAGAAATATAAAGAGTTAGAGCAAAAGCTTCTTCAACACAACGAAGGAAAAAGAGCTTTAGCTTCTATCTATATAAATTATGACAGAGAAAAAAGAGAAAAAGCTTATGTGCTTTTAGATGAGTTAGCTTCACAGAATAATGAAAAAGCGATCGTAGAGTTAGCGACAAAAGCCAATATTAAATCTAGTAAAAACCTTGCAGCTTTTACTAAAAAGTGGCAAGAGTTTATATTAAACAGTAACAATCCAGCTCTTTTAGAAAAAGCAAAAAAAAGTGTGCATATTTATAAAGCAGCAAGATTTAAAGAGCTAAGAGATTTTAGAGATAAGATACTACAGATCCAACTCCAAGAGAAAAACATCTACACAATAAGAGAACTCTACACAAAATATCAAGATAAAGATGATAGAAAAGCAGATAAATACACACAAATGGCTATAGACGCTGGTGATGTATTTACTATAAATTCTCTTATTAAAAAATATAGACGTGAAGGAAGTGAAGAGAGTATCAATAAAGCTATAGAGTTATATACAATTCTATCAGACAGAGGCGATATTACAGCGACAAACAGACTAGCAGATATCTACTACTTTGGTATAAATGGCAATAAAGATATGGTAGATATAAAAAAAGCTATTATCTTTATGGAAAAAGCCTACAACCCACAAGATACATACACACTCAAAAAACTAGCAAAACTTTATATGTTAGATAAAGAACTTGCTAACCTTACAAAAGCAAAACCTTATATAGCTGAGTTAATAAAACAAGGATATGCAAAAGAAGTATTTAATCTTACTTGGAAGTTAGATAAGAGAAAACAGACACCTGTAAAAGATATTTTAGATCTCTATAAACTAGCAGGAGAAGCTGGACAGACAGAAGCTTTCTACGCTATAGGATGGTCGTATTATGTTCAAAAAGACTATACAAATACAATAAAATATCTAGAAAAAGCAGCGCAAAAATATAATATAAACGCATTAGTCATGTTAGGAAATCTCTACATAAACGGTGAAGGTGTAGAGAAAGATATTACAAAAGCTATTGAGTACTATGAACTAGCAGATGATAATACCCACGCTCTATATAATCTAGGGTACGCATACGCATCTCTCAATGATTATAAACAAGCTATCTACTACTACAAAAGAAGTGGAAGAAAAAACAACCAAATGGCTAACTACGCACTAGGTGAGATCTATAAAAATGGCTATGGTGTAAAACAGAATTTCCAAGAAGCTATTAAATACTATAAAAGAGCCGATACCAAAGAAGCATACGAGCAGATAAAGCGTTTAGAGAAGAGTATTCAAAAGTAAAATGAAATATTTTATCTTTACACTACAAGCTAAAGTTTTGCAAAAAGAGATTAAAGATATTCAAAAAGAAGAAGAGATCTTAGATATCATCACACAAGATGGTATCACCATCTCTCCTTACTTAAAGTTTACTCCTAAAAATCTAGATATTCCAGAGTTTGATTGTAATGATTTGGTAGAGGGATACTTTGCTGATCGTTTTGAAACTGTGAGATCTAACGTAGTTGAGAAGGATGAGAACTATCTTTTTGAGGTAGAGTTCTCTTTTACTTTTAATGAAAACGATCCTGTGTATCTAAAGGATCTAGATCTTATCTATTTAGCAGACAAGGAGTACAAATACACTCTTCAAGGCTCTTTTACAAAAGCATTCG
Organism: Campylobacterales bacterium; assembly: GCA_025800305.1. Lineage (GTDB taxonomy): Bacteria > Campylobacterota > Campylobacteria > Campylobacterales > SZUA-545 > JAOXRY01. Next base: position 8,520 of record JAOXRY010000446.1, read on the forward strand.
AACCTTCATTTTTAAATGAAGTAGATACAAATATAGAGATACTCTCTTTAGAAGCAAAACAAGAGAGAAGATCTTAATCTGGTGGGGTCTCAATAACTCCATATTGAGACTCTATCTCTTCTAAAAACTCCCTATCCTACTCTAAAAATAGATGTTTCAAATCTACAAGATTCCAATAGTGCTTTTTCCTCTGTTTTTGTTTTGCAAAAAAGATAAAACACTCCTTTAACTCACTTTCAAACAAATGCCACTTCTCTCTTTGAATAACTGTAATAATGCACTAAGATTTTTATAAGAGGCTCTATTCTAGACTCATCAATATCACTATCTTCACAAAGTAGGACATCTTCATAATCATCTATATACTCTCCATTCTCGTCATAGTGAATATAAATCAGATTATAGATCTCAGTTCCCATAAGTTCTTGAAGTGAATGCAATTCTCTCTCCTTAAAGTGTTCTTTTTGAAAATTAATCATATTTAAATCATAGTTTTAGTAAGCTAGTTGCACTTTGATTTTTTTAAAGAGGAGTTTTCCTTCTTATTAAATGCTCTTAAGTTATTTTTAAATCACATGATTTTTATATGATTATACCAATAATAAAAGTAGTGACTTTTGAAAAAGATTATTTTCCCAAGGATAAAAATGTATAAAAAGCCTCTTATAACAGTTCTTAATAAAATATATACTCCAACAAATGCGATCTATCAAGGAAAAGGAAAAGTCTACACCTATGAAGTGCCACAAGGTTTAACTTCCAAACAGAGAGAAACTTTAGATAAAAGTGGTTTTGAACTTAACAAAATCTCTACCTATCATCACGACCAAACAGTAAACAAATTAAGAGAAATAGTTTTAGACAAAGATCTTGAAAAAAAGGTAATTCATCTATTTTTAAGAGCAATAGGAAAAGCAGAGATAAGAGGACTACAGAGTATCTATAGCTACTACTTCACCAGATCTCTTCCAGCTCATAAGTTTAGCCCTTTTCATCAAGAAGGGTTTAAAAATGATACAGAACAGAACGACTCTAAAGAGCTTTTTAATCTTTATACTGGATATACATCTTATACAGGATGTAGTACCCTTCTTTTAGATCTATGAGAGATACAAAATTTTGAACTTATAAAAGCAGATAATAAAGATATAAAAGCCTTTAGAGATCTTTGCCAGTTTATAGATAATGTAGAGGAACAAGTCACTTATTCAAAACTAGAAACTCTTATTTCAAAAGCAAAAATTTTAAAAGGAAGCACTAAAGCTAGTAGAGTTTGGCTTATCCACCTCTTAGGAAATCTTGGGATATTAAATATTCATCATCTCCAAGAAAAAACTATCTTCAAAGGATTTTTATCTTTTGAAGAGCAATTTAAATAAGAGATACAACTCCATGAGAAAGCAAAAGGTGAAGTAGTATTTCCAACCTCTTTTTGGAGAGGAAGTGATGGAGTTAATAAACAAATAATAGAAGAGATAATCTCAAAAGCAGAGTAAAAAAATGGATACGTTGAATCTAGCAAAAAAGATTAACAATGATAAATGAAACATTAAAAAAACATAGTTTAAAAGGTTTCCATATCCCATCAAATTGGATGGTAGCTAAAAATATGCTTTTAGATAAGGGTTTAGAGCTTTTAGATGAGTATAAAAAAGAGGAGCATTTTTTAATCAAAGAGAACTTCTTTAGTGATAATATCTTTTACGCTACAAGCCAAACAGATATAGAAGCTATCCCTATAAAAGGAGTGATAGATGTATACTGTATTTGTGGTAAAAAGAGTCTAAGTTATGAGCTTACGCTAAGTGTATATAAGGGGCTAAAAAAAGGAAAAAACATCTATACAAAAGAGCAGAAGGCTTATAGTTTAGATGAGCTTTGTGAGAGTTTAAATGAACTATTTGCTTTATACTCTTATGAGATAATAAATAAGCTCTGTAAAGAGGGTATAGATACAAAAATATGAGTTTAGATATCTGTATAGAATATAAGGACAAAAGAAAAAACTATATAGAGTTTAGTGAGAACTTACACAATAAAATCTTTATACAAAACAATTTTTACAGCTCCCTTAAATCCCTTAGAAAAATAAAAGACTACTATTTTTGTGATGAAAATTTTAAAGAAAAAAGCTTAACAGAGTTTATCTCTGATTTACAAATAGCTCAAGAGAGTTTAGAAGATAGAGATCTAAAAGAGCTTTTAAAAAAGCTGACAGATAAAAATATTATAAATTTAA
>JAOXRY010000014.1 GCA_025800305.1 Campylobacterales bacterium
AGGGGGAAATATGATTGTTGCTGGATTTAAAGATGATGTGGAAGAGTCTATAAAAACAATCTCAAATAAGCTACTTATAACATTGGCTTTTGCAACAAGTATAGATGCATTAGCTGCTGGTGTGACACTGGTTAATTTCTCTATTAATGTATATATTTCTGTTATTGTAATTGGAATAGTGACTTTTTTCTTTAGTCTTTTAGGATTTCAAATTGGTAAAAAGAAAGGAAGTCAGTATGAGAGTAAAGGGGAGATCTTAGGTGGAGTAATCCTTCTTTTAATTGGATTAAAGATCTACCTATTTTAAAGGTAGATTTTAATAGTAATAACTTCTTGTTTTTACCACATCTTTTGGAAGGACTTTATACTTATTAAAAAAAGCCTTAGAAAAATTTGTTGAGTGTTTAAATCCAACTTCTAAAGAGATCTCATTAATATTAAGATAGCTTTTCTCCAGTAGTTCTTTGGCTTTTTCCATTCTCATATCTGCAACAATTCCATAAGGTGTTGTATTAAAGAAAAATTTAAAACCATACTTTAGTTTAAATTCATTGAGATGAACTAGCTTTGATAGTTGATTAATACTAGGTGGATTCTTAAAGTTATTACTTAAAATTTCTTTTGCTTTATGTAAAGCTTCTTTATCAAAATCACTGAATTTTATTTGGGAGGATTTTTTCTCCTCTTTTAGGTTTGTAAGATCTAAGATCTCAGAATGGGTTATCTCAAGAATAAGACTTTGAAGCTTGATTCTTTCAAGACTCTCTTCCATAGAAGTCTGAAATAAAGAATTGATACACATCTGATTTTTTAAATCCATTCTTTTTTTATTGAGAATTTTATAGTAGTTTGTTTTGTTGAAATTTTTAAAAATATTTCTATCTTCAGAAAGGTATTTTTGTATAAAGTTATCACTTAGTAGTATATTGATACTTCTATACTTTTCTCCTTTTTTATAAAACTCACTTCCTGAAACTTCTTTAGAGTAAACTGTCGCTATCTCATTTTGGTTTAAGACAGTGTTGATATTACTGTTTTGATCAAAATTATTTATTGTTCCATCTATAGATGCCATAATACACAAAG
>JAOXRY010000050.1 GCA_025800305.1 Campylobacterales bacterium
AAACATCCCACCTTTTGGCTTATCAAAAACAATCTCATCCCCAAAGTCTTTTTCCAATCTTTTAGCCAAATACTCTCCTTTAGCCTTATAACTTCTTTTGATCTTTTTTATGTGACTTTCTAGATCTTTACTTTTCAAGTATTCACAAACAACTCTTTGGTTTAAAGTGTTTGTATGAAGATTGGCAGTCTGTTTGGCAATGGCGAGTTTTTTTAAGATCTTTGGATCTCCTTTAATCCATCCTATCCTAAAGGCAGGAGCTAAAACCTTGGAAAAAGATCCTAAAAATAGAGTCTGTTTAGGAGCTAAAGAGTATATTGTTGGGTATTCTTTTTTTGTGAAGTTTAGACTTTTATATGGTGTGTCTTCAATTATAGTCAGATTATACTTCTTTGAGATCTTTGCCAACTTCTTTCTTTTCTCCAAAGAGTAACAAACCCCTGTAGGATTTTGAAAATCTGGATTGATGTAGAGAAATTTGTAACTACATTTTCTTAGCTTCTTCTCCAAAGCTTCAAGATCTATCCCATCATTTTCCAAAGCAACAGTCTCAATCTTCCCACCATAAGATCTAAAAGTCTGAATCGCTCCAAGAAAACTAGGCTCTTCAACCAAAACTCTATCTTTTGGATTTAAAAAGATCTTACCAATGAGGTCTAATCCCTGCTGAGATCCATCTGTGATTAAGATTGGCTCTTTATCAATAAGCTTTTTAAGATCTTCCTCTCCTTCTGTCTGTCCATATTGAAGATTTGTTGAGTTTAATTCCTTTGAGATCTTTTCTAAAATCTTTGAGATCTTCTTTACTGGAAAAAGAGTTGGATCAGGCAGACCTCCAGCAAAAGAGATAACATCATCTCTTTTAGAAACTTTCAAGATCTCTCTTATGATTGAACCATTGGCGTTTTTATAATAATTTGTTAAATTTTCATACATTGTAAATCCTTTGAAGATAATGTACAAACTTTAAAAACTCTTTTATATAGATTTTGATGTTTTATTTTTATTAAATCGTGGGATTTTTGTTATAATCTTGCAATGAAACAGACAACACAAAAAGACCATAACGAAAATATCAATCGTGTTCTCTACACTATATTTAAAGATCTCTCCCACCCTTTTAAGATAGAAGAACTGGCAAAGATCTCAACTTACTCCTCTTTTCATTTTCAAAAGATATTTAAAAACATCGTTGGAGAAAGTGTTATTTCATATATTAAAAAAGCAAGATTAGAGTGGTCTGGAAACCTCCTGATATTCAATCCAAACTCAACCATCACAGAGATTGCCAACAGCTGTGGTTTCGCCTCTTCTGCTACATTTACCAATGAGTTTAAAAACCACTTCAATACAACTCCATCTAAATGGAGAAAAGGAGATAGCAAAGACTATAAAGATCTCTGTTCGAAAAAAAGCAGCGACCAATTAAAATCCATTCTCTATAGTGAGAAAAAACTCCCAATTCCCACAGTTGAGATAAAGAGTATCAATCCAATTAAAGTGGCGTATATAAGACACATCGGTTACAACAAAACTATCAAAAAACCATGGCAAAAACTCCTCTCATTCCTAGACTATAAATATAAAATCAAAGCCCCAACAATGATAGGTCTCTACCATTCAAACCCAGACATCACCCCTTTAGAAGAGTGCCGTTATGTTGCCTGTGTGAAAATAGAAAAGAAGATCTTCCCAACCAATGAAATAGGTGTAATGGAGATCCCAGGGGGACTATATGGATGTTGTAGCTTCCAAGGAAGCTATGGAGACATTATCCATCTCTATAGAACTCTCTACTATTCATGGCTGGGAGAGAGTAGCTATCGTGCTAGAAATACACCACCTTTTGCTATCTATAATAACAATCACTTTTTAGATGATGGCGTGGTTGATGTGGAGTTTTTTATTCCTTTGGAGTATTAAATTTTATCAAAAGGCTCAGACCTTCTTTATATTGTGAGTAAATAATCTACTGCTATAATTTTCCTAACATAGGATCAATATCCATGTTCACCTGTACTCATTGATAATGTATTTTGAAAGTCTTCATACTCTTCGACCAAATACCCATTTATAAAATTCTCTTCACTGTCAAATTGAGGATTTATTACAGCTTTCATTTCTTTTTTATAAATATTTTGCATAAAACTATCAAAGTGCTTATCATCTTTTAGTATCACTAGTTCATAATCTTTATTCAAACTAATATCTAAACTATTTTTCCAATTATCTAAATAACTTTCAAATAAAAATGGATCACTTATTAGTATTACTCTATCATTGATATAAAATAATTCTTGATTTTCTCCATTTAATATATAGAAAAGTGGGGCATAATAGTTAGAAACTCTACTATATTCATCTACAATCTTTTGTGATATTTTTTCAACACTATAGCTTTTTATTTTTATTAACTTATCATCAATATCAAGTTTATCTTTTAATTTACTATATGTTGAGCTTACTTGTTCTTTTTGAGTAATACAGATGGGATCTCCTATGCTCGTTTGTCTTTCTATCGCTTCATTAAGTTTAATAGCACCTTCATCTGCTTCTTGTTTAGAAAACCTTTCAACTTGCCCTCGTCTTAGAACATATAAAAAGGTATTATCTTCTAAGTGTTCTTTAACACAATAGTTTAAACATGTATCATATTCAACAGAAGAATTCCAAATTATGTGTTTTACTGAATAATCTTGTTGAATCATTTTAGTACAGAAAAGGCCTTGCCCATGCATAATTTTTTCCACCCAAAGTTTCCAATCAAAATTTTTCAACACACTATAGTCTTGAAACAACTCACTTTCAATATATCCTAAAACTCTATTTACTGGTTTTAAACAATCTTTATGTATTAATCCTATATTATTTTCAGAACCTTGTTGTTCTATTTCGACAATTATTGATCTGTTTTCGGCAATTGCCTTTCCACATTCTATACACTTTAAATAATCTTTATGATTTTTAAATTTAGTTATTAAATTTTCTGAATAAGCTTTTGCACATAATGTACTTTCAACATAATCAATGCCATTTGCTGGTAAAACACCAATAGATTTATTTTTAAAATTTATATTTTCATTAATTAATTTTAAAAGTCCTTTATGACTAGATGCTCTATAAATAACTTCTAAATGTGTTTGTTTATCTGATGAAATACAAAAGTCATCTATAAATTGAACTTTTTTATTACATTCTTCATCAAATCTAAATAATTCAACTATATAAAAATCTATATTTTTCTCATTACTTATTGAATTCAATGCATCTGAAGCTTTACATAATAAAACCTCTTTTCCTGAAGCAACATTTAACTGCTCAAAATTTGGGATTAAAAAATCATCTAGAATGTTAAAGCTATCATTTTGTCTTACATCTATTTCAGATAAATAGTCATTATAAATTTTTTGACTACTTTCAAAAGAGACAGTCATCCGTTGTGAGGCATATCTTAAGCAATTACTAATAAACATATCCCATAAAATTGATGGATTTATAGTGATCTTATTTGCCATCAAAGATAAAACCACTCGCTCCATAGAAGAGTTTTCTTCTATATCAAAATCCATAATAAATATTCTTTTACTAAATTCTAGAAACTCTTTGTCTGTAATATCTCTTGTAGTATACTTTTTAAAAGTATTTTTGACGACTTTTTTATATTTATTCAATGATTCCTTATCAGCTCCATTTAAAACATTTAAATTTATATTAGAACTATTCAATCTAGTGCTATCAAGGATTTTTTTTAAATTCCTTGTAATTTTACTTGATGAGTAAGAAGTTGTAACTAAAAAATATGATTCATTGTTTTGATTATTGAGAAATTGTTGAATAAATTGGTCTAAAGTTTTAAAGAAATCACTTTGTTTACTATCCGACAAATTTACATTTCTTTTAATTTGAAAAAAAAGTTTTTGTTTATCATCTAGATTTATTATTAAATCATCAATCTTATCTATGCCTTCTAACTGTAGAGAAGTAATTGTTCTCTCATTAAAAATAGAAATTTCCTGCTTTAAAACCATTAATGTTAAAAAAGAAGCTGAAACCCTCTGTTGATAATTAATTCCTGCATTTGTAGCTACTCCTCCACCATCCATTTAACTATCTTTTCACCAAATACTTACTCATAATAAGCCCACTAGAGTAACTCTGGCTACTTAATAGATCTAAATCTATCTCGTGGGAGATATTTGAAAAAAGAGGAATCCCTTTTCCTAAAAGGATTGGAGCTGTTGTTAGGATCATCTCATTAATAAGATCTTTTTCTAAAAACTGACTAACAACACTTCCACCATCTACATAGATATGAAAATCATCATCAAACTTTTCAATGAGATCTTCAATCCCTCCATTATAGATTGTCACTTTATCTTCAAGATGTTCTGGTACTTCAGTAAGAGTATTACTTAATACAACAAGCTGAGCATCTTGATAAAACCACCCTTCAAAAGCAGCAACTAAATCAAAGGTCTTTCTTCCCATAACGATGATATCAACTGTAGAGATAAAATCATCAAAACCATAATCTGTTTTATCTTCTTGGTTGTAGTTATTAAGCCACTCAACATCTCCATCTTCCCTTGCGATAAAGCCATCAAGTGAGTTTGCTATATATACTGAAAATTTCATAATTTTTTCTCCTAAAAATCCAAAATGAAAGGTAACCTTTCAATAGATTTCCTATTATAGCTTTATAGTAAACCCACTTTCAATATATTGGTATTTTAACTTTGGATTGTTTTTTAAAATGTACTCTAAGTTGTCGTGTCCTTGGTGGATAAAGTAGCCGTTTTTACAATTTAAAGAGTCTAAGATCTCTGTGGCTTCTTGGTAGTTGAGATGATTTCCTTTTTTTGGTGGGACAAAACAAGCATCAATAAAAACATGGTCAAATTCAATATCTTGAAGAAATTCCAAATACTCTTTTTCAATACCTCCACAATCTGTCAGATATCCAAAAGTTGCCTTTGGTGTTTGGATTACATATCCTGTTGTATTTTTTGAGTGGATAAGTGGCACTGGAGTGATTGTCACACTTCCTATTTCAAAGTCTTTTAGTGGTGTGTTTTCAATATATTCAATGGAGTGCTTGTGTTTAAAAAGATCTCCAAATCCTTCTTCATCTTTTGGGTGATAACAAGAGATTTTATCTTTAGAGTATCTCAGTCTTAAAAGTCCCAAAGCGTGATCACCGTGAAAGTGGGTAAGACAGACTCCTTTGATGGTTTTTCCATCAAACTGATTGGCAAGATCTTCTGCCCCACCATCAAATAAAATCACATCATCTTCATCTTCCAAAACACCACAAGTTGCAAGATTGATTTTTCCTTTTTCTCGATAATTTTCACAAGCTAAACAATCACAGTTATGAACAGGTATCCCACCACTATCACTAGTTCCTAAAAATCTAAATTCCAACTTTTATCCTTCTCATTTCATAACTAATTATTTGCAACAACACCACAGCTACAAAGGTCACAAAAACTAAAAATCCAACACTAAACTTCACCCCAAAATTTTCTAACATAAAGGCAAACCCAAAAGGAACCATAGATGTTACAATCAATCTAAAAAAATTAAGCCCTCCTGTTGTTTTCCCATACCCATTTTTTCCATAGAGGTAAAGAGGCAAAGTTCCTCTTACAATATCCGTAAGCCCCTGCCCTGCACCATAAAGTACAATAAAAGCAAATGCTAAAATGTAGTCATACCCACTAAATAGTAAAGCTACAAGCCCTATAGTCATAATAGAAGTTG
>JAOXRY010000053.1 GCA_025800305.1 Campylobacterales bacterium
ACTCATTGATTCATATGGCAAAAGCGTGGAGTAGTAAAACTGTATGAATCTAGCGGTTCATATAGAAAATAGAAAAAAGACACTCTCCTTAATGGAGGGAATCTTAGAAGATGAAGACAAGGAGCTTATCAAAGCTTTAAAAGATGATTCCACTTCTTTTGATGAGATTGAAGTGACCTTTTTTAATCTTGATATTCTTCCCTCCAAAATTATTGAATTTTTATCTTCTTACAAAGAAAAAAAAGTGAAGCTTTTTACTCTTTCAAGGGCACTTTTTTCATATCTAACAAAGCTAGGACTTACTCCTATTTATGTTCCAAGAAAAACAATTTCCCACTCAAGAGAGTACAAAAAAGCAAAATATTTAGCCATTGGAGGTTCAGCTGATAGTAGTGATAAGATCTTTAAAATCATTGAAAATCTTCCTGTTAGTTATCTAACAATATTTATAGTCCAACACGTCTGTGAAACAAAAGAAAATCTTTTAGGTGACCTTTTAAGATCTAAAACCCACTATAGAGTTTTAATGGGAGAGAATAAAATGAAAGTGGAAGAATCTACAATCTATATTGCTCCAACAGCCCATCATATGACTGTGGAAAAAGGTTATATAAAACTAACAAAAGAGCCACCTTATAACTACGCAAGACCCTCCATTGATGTCACATTTAACTCTTTGGCAAATGAATATAAAAATAATCTAATTTCATTAACTCTTTGCGGTTATGGTGTGGATGGAATTGAATCTCTAAAGACTCTTAACCAAAACGAATCAATGATTTTAATAGAAGACCCAAAAGACTGCACTGCAGATATACTTCCTAAAGAAGCCATTAGTTCTGGTCTGTATTCAAAGATCTTAACTATAGAAGAGATCTTGAGATTTCTTCATCACACATTTGCCAAAGAAGAAGATCTTGAAGATGAGATAGATCTTTTTTTGGAAGATGTCTATAAAAAATATCACTACGACTTTAGAAATTATCAAAAATCCAGTCTAAAAAGAAGAATTAAAAACTTTATGACCAATGAAGATATTCTAACTTTTGGTGAGTTTGAAAAAGAAGTTTTGGAGAATAAAGAGATATTTGATAAATTTTTTCTAGATTTTACAATTAACGTTACATCCTTTTTTAGAGATCCTAAGATGTTTAAAACCTTAAAGGAGAAGATCTTAACAACTTTAAAAACAAAATCTCACATCAAAATCTGGTCAGCAGGATGTTCAACAGGAGAGGAACCATACTCTTTGGCTATTATCCTTTATGAAATGGGAATTTTAGATAAAACCTATATCTACGCAACAGATCTTAATGGCAATATTATCAAACAATCTATCAATGGACTCTTTCCAAAAAAACGTTTAGAAGAAAACATAGAAAACTATATAAAAGCTGGAGGAGAAAACTCTTTTCTAGATTATATTCATGTAGAAAAAGAGTACTTTAAAATTCATGATTTTTTAAAAAAAAGAACTCTCTTTTTCACCCACTCTTTAACCAATAGTGGTATTTTAAATGAATTTGATATTATTCTGTGCAGAAACGTTATGATATATTTCGAAAAGCCATTACAACAAAGGGTTTTTACACTGTTTCGAAACTCTATGGATAAGGATGGAATACTTATCTTAGGTGAATCTGAAACATCAATGGCAAAAGAGGGGCTTATCCATTTCAGGCCAATGACTGGAAATACCGGTTTTTTTACTCCAAGGGAAAACAATGAATTTTAAAGTTCTTGCCGTAGATGACAATGAAAATAATCTATTTACATTAACCTCTCTTCTTTCGTCAATTAAAAATCTTGATCTTATAGAAGCATCATCTGGAGAAGAAGCTTTACAAATAACAATTTCACAAAATATAGATCTTATTTTATTAGATATTCAAATGCCTGGAATTGACGGATTTGAAGTAGCAAAATTTTTAAAATCACGTACAAAAACAAAAAATATCCCTATAGTTTTTCTTACTGCTGTTTTTAGATCTGAAGAGTTTTTTGAAAAAGGCTACCAAGTTGGAGCTGTCGATTATTTGACAAAACCTATTAACGATAATCTTTTATTAAACAAAATTAGAATGTATCAAAATCTTTTTCAAAAAGAGAAAGAAGTTAAAAAAGAGACAGAAAAAAGAGTAGAAAGCGAAAATACTTTTGCCAGTGTTTTTAACTATGCAGGAATTGGTATTACAATCTGTAACAACAAAGCTGAGATTCAAAATATCAATCAGCAATTTACCAATATTTTAGGATACACAAAAGAAGAAGCAATAGGAAAAACTCTATTTGATTTAACCCAAGAGAGTGACAGAGATTTTTGTGAAAACCGTATAGAAGAGCTTTTAAAAAATAAAATTCCAAACTATTCCTTTGAAAAAAGATGTCTCAAAAAAGATGGTAGCTTAGTTTGGGTACGTGTCAATGCTTCTGCTGTACGTGATGAAAATGACGATGTTATATCTATAACCACAATGATTTATGATCTTACAGATGAGAAAAAACTTTCACAAGAGAAACAAGCAAAAGAGCAACTTTTAATTAGACAAAATAGATTGGCAGAAATGGGTGAGATGATAAGCCAAATTGCCCATCAGTGGAGACAACCTTTAAATTCATTATCAATAACAATTCAAGACTTTTTAGACGCTTTTAATTATGGAGAACTTGATAAAACTTATCTTGAAAGAAATGTTGACTCTTCTATGGAAATTATTAGATATATGTCTAAAACAATTGATGACTTTAGAGACTTTTTTAAACCTGAAAAAGAGAAGTGTCCCTTTGATATTTACAAAGCAATTTCTGGTGCTTCTGATCTTGTTAAGCCACAGTTTAAAAGTAAAGACATCTCCTTTGATATCACTTATGATAAAAATGAAGATCTAACCTTTACAGGCTTTGAAAATGAATTTAAACAAGCAGTTTTAAATATTATCAATAACGGAAAAGATGCTATTTTAGAAATAAGAAAAGAAGACCCTGCATATCACGGAAAAATTTTAATAGGGATTGAGAAACTAGAACAACAAATAGAAATCTCTATTTTGGATAATGGTGGTGGAATTCCTAAAGAGTCTATTGAGAAAATTTTTGATCCTTACATGTCTACAAAAGGGAAAAATGGAACAGGACTTGGACTTTATATGGTAAAAACCATTATTGAAAATAGCATGAATGGTTTTATCTCTGCTACTAATAAAGAAAACGGAGCACTATTTACTATCACTCTTAATCTTTCTGAAAAATCTTAAAACCTTTTTGATAAAATGATTTTTTTTAAATTATTTAATTAGGCAGACATATGTTCGAAAAAATTTCAGAATCCCTATCAAGTGCCATAGGAAAAATCAGACACTTTGATGATGAAAAATCTTTAAAAAAAGCAACAGGAGAGCTAAAAAAATCTCTTTTAAAGGCTGATATCCATTATAAAATCACTAAAGATCTACTAGTAGAAGTTGAAAAAAGAACAAAAGCAAACGGTATTGGAAAAGAGAGTTTTCAAAAAGCTCTTTCTGACACGTTCAATGAGATCTTAGAAAGTGCTGGAAGTGGTGGTTTTGTTTTTGCACCAAACCCTCCAACAAAAGTTTTAATGATGGGACTACAAGGTTCTGGTAAAACTACAACAACAGCAAAACTAGCACACTATCTAAAACAGAGAAAAAAGAAAGTTCTTATGGTTGCAGCAGATCTTCAAAGACTTGCCGCTGTTGAACAGCTAAAACAACTTGGTGAACAAACAGAGACAGAAGTTTTTTACAAAGATGGAGCAGACCCTACAACTGTTGTGAAAGAGGGATTAAAAAGAGCAAAAGATGGTCTTTTTGATGTTGTTATATTTGATACCGCTGGACGTTTAGCAATCGATGAAGAGCTAATGGGTGAGCTAAAAACAGTAAAAGATATCGTTTCTCCAGATGAGACTTTCTATGTAGCAGACTCTATGACTGGTCAAGACTCTGTGAAAACTGCAGATAGTTTTAATCAGCAAATTGGAATTAGTGGGGTTATCCTTACAAAATTTGATGGTGATCCAACAGGTGGTGTTGCTATTGGTCTTGCAAAGCAGATTGGTGTTCCTTTAAGATTTTTAGGGGTTGGTGAAAAAATCGCTGATTTAGAACTTTTTGTTGCTGATAGAATTGTTTCAAGACTTATGGGAGCAGGAGACGTTGAAGGTCTTGCAGAAAAAGTTGGAACAATTATCGATGAGAAAAAAGCAAAAGAGATCACAAAAAAGATCAGAAAAGGTGCTTTTAACTTTAACGATTTCCTAGAGCAAATGGAGCAGATGAAAAAGCTTGGAAGCATGAAATCAATCATCGGAATGATTCCAGGGATGGGTAACCTTGGAAAACAACTTGGTGATATAGATCTTGAAAACTCAAAAGAGATTCTTCACATCAAAGCTCTTATTAGTTCAATGACCAAAAGAGAGAGAGAAAATCCAGATATCTTAAACCCAAGTAGAAAAAAAAGACTGGCTACTGGTGCTGGGCTTAGTGAAGTTCAAGTAAATAAGATCTTAAAACAGTTTAAAAATGCTGCAAAAATGGCTAAGAAACTAAGCGGTAAAAAAGGCATGGCAGATCTTCAAGCAATGATGGGTCAAATGGGTGGTCCTGGTGGGTTTCCTAGGTAGTAAGTCTTAACCTATTATCATTATGAAATATATATTTTTATTGTTTATTCTAACAGTGAAAATATTGTTTTCTAATGATTTAAAAACTGATTTTTGTAAATCTTCACCACCGTTTAAAAATATTTCTGCTGAAAAGTTATCAGAGTCTCACAAAACCATATTTGGACTCACTATAGGAAAAAATAATTTCGAAGATTTGAAAAAATATTTTGGAGAAATAGTCCCATTTAAAAGAGATCCCACTTGTGTTTCTTGTCCTAAAGAAGCATGTTATGTTTCAAAAAATAAAGAGATTGCTATTGTTTTTTATAAATATAACTCTTGGGATTTTTATCAATTTATCATTACTGAAGATCCACAAAAAACAGATGAAAAACACTGTGTAAAAACTGATAAAGTTGACAATTCAATAGAGACAAAATCAGGATTAAAAATTGGAATGACTCACCAAGAAATCTCAAAAATTTTAACTGCCCCTGTCTATTCAAAACCATATAAGAAAAAGTATTTTTTTCATAAACAACTTAAATTATCTCCAAAAAGATTACAAAAAAGTATTCAACAAGATCTACAAAATAACATCCCTATTAACTGTAAAAACTACTATTATGATGTAGTTGGAGATATTATTTTTCTATTCAATGAAAGAGGCTTAGTAAAAGAATTAAGTGTAAGCTATACAGAGTCCTACTAAGTAATTTCTTTTTTCCTAACAAATACAAAGAAAATTCTTAAAAAATTAAAGGTTTATTCAAGGTTTCTTATGGTATAAAACCACCTTGGCTTTAAAAGCCGCGGCAAATTTATCCTCAAATAAATTTAAAAATTTAACTAAGGAAACAAGAAATGACAGTTATCAGACTAACAAGAATGGGTAGAAAGAAAGCTCCTTTTTACAGAATCGTTGTAACAGACAGTAGAAAAAGAAGAGACAGCGGTTGGATTGAAGCAATCGGTACTTACAACCCAATGAAAGATGAAAATAACATCACATTAGATAAAGAAAGATTCGCATACTGGACAGGTGTTGGTGCTAAGCCAAGTGAAAAAGTTGCTAAATTAGCTGAGAAAGTTAAGTAAGCGAACGACCTATGTCAAATATCGCAGAATTTATAAGCGAATATGCAAAACTTGTGATCGATGATCACAAGATGTTAGAAATAACTGAAAATGAGATTGATGACTCTTTTACAGAGATTGTAATCTATGCAAATAAATCAGATGCTGGAAAACTTATTGGTAAAGACGGCAATATGGTAAATGCTCTTAAAACGATTATATCTGGTTGTAAAGCAAAAGATGGCAAATCTTATAGAGTTCTAGTTAGATCTAAAGAGAGCTAACTTATTTTAACAATCGCAAAAATCGGTAAAAGTGTGGGGCTTAAAGGATTCCTTAAGCTTCACCTTGACACCGATTTCCCTGAACAATTCAAAAAGGGTGCTAAGTTTTCCACAAAAAAAGGTGACCTTGAAATCGAACTTTACGACTCTGTCAAAGGTCAAGTAAAATTCTTAGGGTACAACACAAAAGAAGATGCAGCAACACTTACAAATCTAATCTTACAATCAAGTGAAGAAGAGACAAAAAAGAATATTGGACTAAAAGAGGGTGAATACTTCTGGTTTGATATTATTGGTTGTGAAGTTTTTGAAAATGATGAGATCTTAGGAAAGATTGACTCTATAGAGAGATACAACAACATAGATTATCTTGTTGCAATCGTTGTCCCTCATCTTGCTGAAAAACACAAAACAAAAAGAGCATTGGTTCCATATAATGACACTTATGTTTTAAATGTTAATTTAGACAGAAAAAAAATAGAAGTTACCAACGTTTTAGATATTATTGAAGCCTAACAACTTTTTCACTATGATATATTCATATGAAAACTATGAATATTAATAAACTTCTTTTAATTCTTATTCTGTTCTTACCCTCTTTTGGTGAAACTATCCATAAAGAATGCACAGAAACAAACTCTTATAAAGAGTGTAAAAAAGAACAGAGATACTTTCTACTGAATAATATTAAAGATTCAGATCATAATTATGACACTAAACAGCAAATGGGAGACACTTTTCTTAATCTTGGAGCTAATTTACTTTTTAAAAATAAGCCTAAAAAGAAGAAAAAAAGTCATAAACCAGCAAAAGAGATAGATCTTCTAAAAGAAGCTCCGCCTCCTATAGACTAACTATTTTCTCTTAAAAACTAACAACTCTTTATCTCCATCTTCTGAAAATAGAGCAATCTTTTTATATTCAAAAAGTTCAAGATCTTTTAGATTGGCAAAAAATGGTTCATCGTGATAGTGCTGAATAATTCTCTCTTCACTTTTTCTATAAAGTTCACCCTCTTTTTCAAACATTCTTAGATCTGTTATAAGCTTTCCATCTTCAAATTCAGAGTAAATGGAGCCATAGGAATTTTTACCTTCTAAAATAAGTGATCCTTGGGCAATATCTTCAAAACCGTGAAGGGAGTTAATATCTGCAATAAAGTGTCCATCATCTTTTAAAGTATTAGAAATGCACGATAGAAAGTTTGTAAGGGTTTTCTTATCAAGATAGTTTAACACGTCAAATACAGCTGTTATAACATCATATTTCTCAGTTTCGTCACAAATATCTTGAACGTATGAATTAGAATGAACTTTTTTAGCCCTTTCAATCATCACAGGACTAAGATCTATAGCTTTTACATCAAAGCCATTGTCAGCTAAAAGTTTGGCAAACTTTCCATTGCCACAGCCAACGTCTAAAACCTTCTTTCCACCCTTATCCTTAACCTCATCAAGAAAAGCTCTATATAGCCCTTCTATCTCATCTGTAAAGGGGATTAATGATTCTAGTTTGCCATAAAGATCTAGGTTGTCTACTTTATTACTCATAAAACCTCAGCGATCTTATTTTTAAGATCTAAGATCTCCTCTTTTTTCTGGATAAAGCTATCTCTATTTGCAAAAAGTTTTGCTGTTGTTTCCATGATTGTTTCTACAGGCTCTAAACCATTTTCTCTCATAGTTGTCCCTGTCTCAACAATATCAACAATAGCGTCACAAAGATCTACAAGAGGAGCTAGTTCAATAGAGCCATAAAGTTTTACAATTTTTACACTCATCGCTTTTGAATCAAAGTACTGCTGAGCAATATTAACCATCTTTGTTGCAATTACTGTTTCTGGTTTAGAATAGTCTAGCTTCTCACCTTTTTTCATCCCAACCACAACGTTACATCTACCAAATCCAAGGTCTAGAAGTTTTGTAACCTCAGTACCTTGTTCACTTAGAACATCTTGTCCAACAATCCCAAGATCTGCCGCACCATTTTCAACATATGTAGGAACGTCTTGTCCTCTTACCAATAAAAATTTAAAATTACCCTGCTCTAATATAAGTTTTCTGCTATCAAAAGCAAAATCACCATCAAATATTTTTCTAAAAAGCTCTAGGGTATCTTCTCCGATTCTTCCCTTTGGAAGTGCAATAGTAAGCATTAATTTTCTACCTTTAGAAGTTCTATCAGATCTTCGTTATTTATTTTCACTGCGTAATCATAAGCTGTTAAGCCTTTAATGTCTTTTAGGTCTTTGTCTGCATTTTTTCCTAAAAGAAATTCAGAAATATCTTCATGTCCATTTTTTACAGATTCAATAAGGGGCGTAGTTTTAGTATTTGTATAAGCCACATTAATATCTGCTCCACTTTCTACAAGGTCTTCTACTTTAGAGAGGTCTCCTATCTCGCTATAAAAAAGAAGTTTTCCATTTTTGCTACCTCTTACTTCTGTCTCTTCTGTTAGGCTTAAAAGAGCTGATAGACTACTTTTTTCTTCTTTTTTTCCAAGCTTTACCAACAAAAGATCTTCAATCTCAACATGACCATACTGGTTTGCAAATTTAACAGCAGTCATCTTATCTTTTTCTCTTACAGCCTTAAAGTCTGCCTTTGCTTCTAGTAGTATCTCTACAATATCTTTATTTCCATAAGCAGAAGCAACCATAAGAGGTGTTCCACCTGTATAATCTTTCAAGTTAGGGTTTGCTTTTTTTTCTAATAGCTCCTCAACAAGATCTTCTTCTTGATACTTAACAGCAAAACCTAAAGCAGTCATTTTGTCTTTAGATCTAACAACATTTATATTAAGACTCTCTTCAATAAAATCTTCTGCCAAATCAAAGTATCTATTTTCAATAGCAAAAATTAATGGAGTATTGTTTTCACTATCTTTAACGTTACTTCTTGCTTTATTTTCATAAAGCTCTTCTGCAAGATCTCTCTTTTTATTCTCTAAAGCAACTAAAAGAGGTGTCTTTCCATTTTTTGTTTGTAAATTTGGATTAGCCTTATTCTCTAAAAGATATTCAACTAAATCTTCATTTCCTAAAGATGTAACAATAAATAGAGCAGTTTCACCTTTTTTATTCTGAAGATTTAAATTTACCTTTCCATTTTCTACTAGTGTTGCAACCATATCTTCATTTTGATTGATAATACTGTAGTGAAGTGGAGAGTTTCCATCATCGTCTAAAACATTAAGATTAACTTTTTGCTTAATAAGAGCCTGTACTGAATCGATATGGTTGTTTCTCACTGCGTCATGAATATTGGTAAATTTTTTATGTGCACAACCTGTAAAAAAGACTATTGTTCCAATTATTCCAATAAGTAAAATTCTCATACTCTACTCCCAATACTTATATAAAAGCTCTTTTGGAGCCTCTTTTTTTTCCTCAACTTTTGGAGGAACTGTTATATTATTCTCTTGAGAAACATTATTTTCATTAGTCTTAAGTAATGGTGGCGTTTTTTCTACTGGCTTTTCATCGTCTTCACCTGATATTGAAAGAAATCCTAAAAGACCTGCTAATTCCAAAGCTGTAAAGACTCTTGGAGTAATAGGAGCTTGTCCCATTGCAATTTCTGTTAAAAAACCAGCTGGAATATCAACAGTAACACCATTGGAAGCTGTAAAAATAGCACCTTTAGTACAAGCAATACTCTCTTTTGTAGCACCAATAACACCAACTAACTCTGTTCCTCTAATTCCTATAGTAGAAGTTCTTGTTTTGATTTTAAATTTATCTGGATTTATTTTTCCAATTCCTCCAGTAATTGCTTTAAAAGCACCTTTAGGAATTTCAAATTCACTGGAAGCTTCTTTCTTAGCTTCATCATAAAGATAGTCTTTGATTATAAATTCTGATTCTCGTCCTAAATTAATAACCGTCTTATCATTAAACTCTATAAAGGCTCTTGATTTTTGTTTTGTGATTACAATATCATTGACTTGGATAGGAAATTTGCCTTGTTCAACTGAGATTGTTTCAATGTTTGTAAGATTGTTATCAATAGATCTTAAAACTCTAACATCCCCTTTGTATTTTACAATGTGCCCAATCACACTACCAAAAAGACTAAGTGACCCTAAAAGAAAAACTAACAGAAGTTTTTTCACACTAATACCTTTTTTTCTTCTGATTTTATCTTAAAAAAAGTGATGTGTAAAACTATCTTTGAAGATCTTTTTTAAAGTTTTCTATATCCTCTAATTTTCCTATGACTACAACAATATCACCTTCATCTAGTTTGTGATGATGGCTTTCAGAAATAAAAATTAAATCACTACTTTTTTCATAGTCAGTAATAGCAATAGTGAGAAGATGATATTTTCTGTCAATTAACTCTTCATCTAAAGTCTTTCCTTCTAAAAAAGATCCTTTAGGGATTACAATTTCTGCAATATTGAGATTTTTCTTGCCAAAAAGAGTGCGATCTAAGATCTCAACAACATCTGGCTTTGTTAAGATCTCATAGATCTTTCTTCCACTAATTTCATATGGATCAATAACTTTATTGGCACCAGCAGCGATAAGTTTCTGGCTTGTCTCTTTTTTGTTTGTTAAAGAAATTATTCTTAGATCTTTATCTATGGCCCTTGCTGAGATGGTAACAAAAATATTATCTATCTCCTCTTGGAAAAACACAAAAATAGTTTTTATTTTCCCCAATCCAATACCTACCTCTGTTAAAGAGTCATCATCATTAATATCAACAACTTGGGTTTTATATCCAAGGTTTTTTGGTGTCTTTAAAAGATCTTCACTTTTATCTAAAACGGTAAAATCATATTTATTATCTTGAAGATTTTTGATGATCTCTTTTGAAATTTTGTTATATCCAAAAACTAAAATCATAATAAACTCTCCATGTGATCTTTGAAAAGATACATCCCTTTTTTGTGTCCTAAGACAATGATAATATCATCAGCTTTTAGTTTAAAGTGTTTTTTTGGATTGAAATAAAATCTCTTTTTATCAATATCTAAAAACTGAAATCCCTCTTGGTGTTCTTCATAGATCCTCAAAACCCCAAAAAGAAGCAGTTTGTACTGTTTGATATTTATCTCTTCTAAAGTTTTGTTATTAAGAACTGAATGATGATGAATTTTTACAGGTTCTATTAAGATCTCATCATCTCCTGTTAACATCCCATTTATTGCTTCAAAAGCAACAGGCTGACCTATTGTTTCAGACGCCATAAGCCCAACAATTTCAAAAGGAGAAAGAACATGATTAGCACCAGCTAGAATAAATTTCTTTTTTGATTTTATATTGTCTGTTCTTGCAATAATTAAAATATCTTTACTAATACTTCTAGCTGTCAATGTGATAAAAATATTTTCTGCATCATTTCCAGCAGCACACACAAGTTTGGAAACTTTTTTCTCTCCTCCAATACTTACCAAAAGATCTGTATCGGTTCCACTTCCTGTTATTGCAATTATCCCATCTTTTTTTGCTTCTTCAACTTTTAAAGGATCCTTTTCTATAACAATAAAGTTTTCATCATCATTTTTAAGTTGCTTAGCTATAACCTCCCCTACTCTTCCATAGCCACAAATAACTATAAAATCATCCATTCTTGCTACTTCTGTTAAGACTTTATTAGCTTTTAGCTCCTCAATTTTTTCACTAAAAGCAGAGACAATAATCGACGTTGCAAAAGATATGACACCTATTCCTGTAATAATAAGTACCATCGTAATAACACGGCCTTCTGTTGTAACAGCAGTAATATCTCCATATCCAACAGTGGAAATAGTAACTAAAGACCAGTAGATTGCGTCAAACATATCTGATATCTTAGGATTAGTATCTGTTTCATAAATATAGATAGCAGTACCAGATGCAAAAACAATAAAGCCAATAAAAATCATTAAAATATAAAGTTCAAATTTTTTCTGAGCTAATACAGAGACAAAAGTATTCAGGCTTTTTGTATATCTAAAAAGTTTAAAGAGCCTAAAAAGGAGGAATATTCTTAAAATTCTTAAAGGTCTATAACTTGGTAGTATTGCTAAAAGATCTATAATTGAAGTTGGCTTTAAAATAAAAGAGAGTTTGTTTTTAAAGATCTCTTTTAACAGACTTTTTAAACTTATATTAGTATTTAAAAACTCTGTTTTTTCATTGTGTTCAATAACAATCTTTCTTAGATCTGAACTACACCAAACCCTTGCTAGATACTCTGTTATAAAAAAAGCAACAGCTATTAGTTCAATATATTTTGTATAAAGGCTATCTGGATTTTTCACATCATGAATAAGTGCAAAAATACTTACTACTACCAAAATCATCATAACTACATCAAAAAAAATCTTTCTTTTTGATGTGTGATCATTTAAAAATGAGTTAATAAAAAATTTAAAATTTGTGTAATTAGAAGATGTCTCTAAAAAATAAGCTAGTTTTACAATGGTATTAAGAAGAAATTTCATCTATTTTCTTAGTAAACTTGAAAGCCGATAGAGTACTTTTCTATCTCATTGTTATAATCTATCAAACTTTCTCCATACCCTTTAAAATACTTTAAAACTAGATCCATTCCGTTGCCTAAATCATAGTTATAAGTTACTTCTCTTCCTATATAACTTTTATCTTCCATAGCTGATTCTAAGTTTCTTAAAAACAGTGAGATCTGGCTATTTTTATATTTGTAACTTAAATTTAATTCACTGTTTCCGTAGTATTTTTCGATATCTGGATTATCATCTCCTTGAGTATCATTTTCATCTCTTTTTTCTCTTTCTGGAATTCTTGCCCACACTTTCAAGTCTGCTTTTAAATTTCCTTTTTCCCAAAAAGCTCTTACATACTCTTTGTTCCAAGAACGGGATTTTTCTATTGTTTGTCCATTGGATTCGTGTTCATAACCAAAGATAAGATCTGTAAATCCATCAAACTTTCCTCTAACATCAATATTTAAAAAAAATTCAGGGTTGTAATTTGTTTCTCTAAAAGGGCTGGAATTAGCCTTATCATATAATTGCCAAAAAGATTTTTGAGAATATCCAAAATAGACTCCAAGATCTTTAACAGGTTTATAGACAAGTTTTTTTAGACTAATCTGAAACACAACTTCCATCTCATCTTTATCACTATTGTATGAAAAAGGGGTTATATAGTTTGGTTTGTATCTCTTAAGATCATAGTCACTTCCATAACTAATTGACATTAGCAAAGAAAAAATTATTAATATAGCTTTCATTTAAGGAGATTTTACACTAAAACCTATTATAATTTCCATCTTCTCGGACCTGTGCAATTGTGTTTTTAAGCACTGAGTCAGGCGGGGAACCGAGCAGCTCACTTTTTCTCATGGTGTGCCGCAGGGATCCGGGGAGGCTTTCTAAAATTAATCACCTTGTAATAAATATCACTTTTGTTTATTTTAGTAACACTTTTTCATTTACAATAAGCAATTTTTGACTTTTGGTCATTCTTAACTAAAACTTAATAATTTATTTTATAAGATTGACATTATTTTAAATAAAGGAAACTACAATGAAACTTTTAATTTCATTCGTATTAGGCGTTGTATTCACTGCAACTACATTAAGTGCAGAGGCACAATGTGGAACAGAAAACTTGGAAAACTCAGAGTTTTATAAGTTTGTTAAAGAGTTTGGTGTACTTAATGTAAATAGAGGGTATAAATCAACTAACAAAGCTATGAAAAGAAGAGCAAAAAAACTAGGGTACTATGCAAAAGTAGACGAAGTAAAAGCTGCTTTATCAGACAACGATGAATCTACTATGGTAATCGATAACAGAACAAAAGCAGAACAAGAAGCACTTACTTTAAAAGGTGCTTTAAAAGCAAACTTAAGAGGCTTTAACAAAGCTTTTGATGGAAAGAAAAGTAGTGAAATTAAATCTGTTTATAGCTTTTGTAGAACAGGTACAGATCAAGCTACAGATCTCGTAGGTTTACAGTTTTTGTTCCAAGGGAAAGCTAAGATCTTTGGTATTGCTGATATGGCAAAAGCTTGTTACCCAATGGTAAGTAAAAGTGGAAATGTTCTTAATGCAAAATTAAATGCGAAAAAAGTTTATGTACAAAAAGCTGAAGATGGTAATTACTATGAAGTAAACTGCCCAGAAGTTGCAGAAGCAAACACTCCAATTGATGTATTTAGTCAAGGTGATGTTGAATATGCAGAAGAAGAGAATGAGCCACTTCCAGAAACTATGACCCTAACAAACAAAAAACTTGATGAAAGTGTTGAAGTTTATAAAGGTTCAGATAACAAATACTACAAAACTAAACCATCTAAAAGCTGGTTCTCGTTTTAGTAAAAAGGCGGTAACTTTACCGCCTTCTTTAATTTTCTTTGTTTACTTTAGGAGCAAATTTATTAACTAACACTATTCCTATAGCAATTACTGGAACAAAACCAACAATTGTCCCAATAATAAACGTCCAGCTAACTGGCTGTGTAAAATCCATTACACAACCTCACTACATCTAACACAAACTGTCTCTTCATTAACAGCTTTGAACTTCCAACATCTTGGACATTTTGCCTCTTCTGCTGTTCCAATGTAAAAAGTCTCTTCACCTACTTTGAATTCTTCAATTACTTCTGCAGGTTTTCCACTTTTCACACGTGATACAATAAACCAATCTTCTGCTTCTGTTGGATCTAGATCTAAAATATTTTTTGAATTAGTGTAAAGATAAAGTTCAAGTGTATTTTTTAAACCTTTCTCTTTTTTCAGTTCATCGATTTTTAGGTTAAATCCATCTTTTGCACTTTTCAGGTATTCACCATCAACTGTACAATCAACTTCTGGAATTGGCTCATATACAAAATCGAAAATATCTTTTCTTCCTCTTTTAAGAACCTCTGGAGCGTGTTCTACAATCTCATCTGCTGTGTATGTTAAAACAGGAGCAATAAGACCTAATAGAGAGTTTGCAATGTAATAGACAGCACTTTGGCTAGATCTTCTATGATCTGAATTCAAAGCATCACAATATAGTCTGTCTTTACAAAGATCTAAATAGATACCAGAAAGTTCGATTACTAAGAAACTATTGATTTTATGGAAAGTTTTAGCAAAATCGTAGTTTTTAAATGACTCTTCCGCTTCATCAAAAACCTCTTTTGCTCGGCTTAAGATCCACTTATCAAGATCTCCTAGATCTTTAATATCTTTTGGAGTTTCAAGATCTGCAATATTGGCCAATAGAAATCTTGATGTATTTCTCAGTTTTCTGTATTGATCACCAACTTGACCTAAGATGTTGTCACTGATTTTAATATCACCAGTGTAGTCACTCATAGCAACCCACAGTCGCAGTATCTCCGAACCATATTTTTTCAGTACATCAGCAGGAGCAACAACATTTCCTTTTGATTTACTCATCTTCTCACCTTTTTCATCCACAGTGAATCCATGAGTAAGAATTGATTTATATGGAGCATGTTCGTTTGTTGAAGCGCCAACTAACATTGAACTTTGAAACCAACCTCTATGCTGATCAGAACCTTCAAGATACATATCAGCAGGATTAGAACCAGCGTCATAGTTTCCAGATTTTAAAACAGAGAACTGAGTTGAACCACTATCAAACCAAACATCTAAAATATCATTTGCTTTTTCTAGATCTTCTGGATTGTATCCACTTCCTGGATAGAGAAGTTCACTGATTGGTCTAGAGTACCAAGCATCACAACCTTCTTGTTCAAATATCATTGCAACATAGTTCATAACAGGAACATCAAAGATTGCTTCTCCTGTCTTTTTATTTCTAAAGAAAGCAATAGGAACACCCCAGTCTCTTTGTCTAGAGATACACCAGTCTGGTCTATTTTCAATCATTGATTTTAATCTGTTTACACCACTTTCTGGGTAGAACTTCGTCTTTTCAACTTCTGCTAAAGCTACTTCTCTAAGAGTTCTTCCATCTTCTGTATATGGCTCGTCCATAACGATAAACCACTGTTTTGTTGCTCTATAGATTACAGGCTTATGAGTTCTCCAACAAAATGGGTAGGAGTGAACAAACTTGCTAACATGAACAACAGAGTCACCAAGAACTTCTACGATTTTATCGTTTGCTCTAAAGATATGCTCACCAACCCAGTTTTCTGAATCTTTAAATAGCCCAAGTCTTGTAACAGTCTCGTCATATTTACCTTCATCATCAACAGGCATTACAACTTCTAAATCATATTTTAGACCTACAGCGTAGTCATCCTCACCATGTCCTGGAGCTGTGTGAACACAACCACTACCACCATCCATCATAACGTGATCACCAAGGATAAGTTTTGAATCTCTTCCATTTAGCGGGTTGATTGTCACAAGACCTTCAAAATCTTTTGCAGGAATAGTTTTAGCAATATCACCTTTTAAAACTTCTTGCTCTTTTAGATCATCAAATCTAGCTTCTGCAACGATTAGCCCATCTGTTGTAAGAACATAGTTCTCTTCAGGATTCATACTAATTGCAACATTTGCAGGAATTGTCCAAGGAGTTGTTGTCCAGATAACTACACTACCTTTGATTCCTAGCTTTTCTTGTGCCTCAGTATTCAGTTCAAAAGCGATATAGATTGAATAGTCTTCTTTATCTTCATACTCAACCTCTGCTTCAGCAAGAGCAGTTTTAGCTGCCCATGACCAATATACAGGTTTTTTTCTCTCTTTTAAAAGACCTTTTTCAGCAATTTTACAAAGCTCTCTATAGATGTTTGCCTCAAAAGCAAAGTCCATTGTTACATATGGCTTATCCCAATCAGCAATAACACCGAGAGATTTAAACTCTTCTCGTTGAATATCAATAAATTTTTCTGCATGATTTCTACAAAGCTCTCTTAACTTTGGCTTTTCTAAAGCCTCTTTCTTCTCTCTTCCAAGTTTTTTCTCAACTTGTTGCTCAATTGGAAGACCGTGACAATCCCAACCTGGAGTTAACCTAACACTTTTTCCTCTAAAATAGTTATATTTAACGATTATGTCTTTTAAAATTTTATTAAGTGCATGTCCGATATGTGTATGACCATTTGCATATGGAGGTCCATCGTGTAGTGTGAAACTAGGAGCTCCTTCTCTTTTTGTTTTCATCTGCCCATAGACATCTTCGTCTATCCAGTTTTTATACTTTTTTGGTTCATTTTGAACTAGATTTCCTCTCATAGGAAATGAAGTTTTAGGTAAAAGTAGAGTTTCTTTGTAATCCATAATAATCGCTTTCTATTCTTTATTAGAATCGCGATTTTACCTAAAACTATATTATGATTGGTTTTATAGGTGTTTTTAATAAAAAGTTGTTGGTCTTACCAGTGGGTGATTTACAAAATTATTATTATGAAAATATGAGCTCTCCAATGCAACTGCAATTCTTTTTGTCTTATCATCTGCTATAGATCTAACAAACATTTTTTCTATCAGCTTTGGTACGTTATAGATTTTTAGCTCTTTCTCTGCTCTTCTTTCTAAAAATTCTTTAAAACTCATATATTCTGGTCCACATATAGTATATGTTTCATACCAAGATGTAGAATCACCTTTTATTGCTTCTTTAACATTTTTAATCACATCATTAATGTGAACAGGAGAGATCTTGTCTCTAGGATCTCCAATTTGCACTATTCTTTTTTTCTCTTTGATCCTATCTACAAGCCTATCAAGCTGAGAACCTTCTCCAAAAAGAAGAGATAATCTAAAAATCATAAACTTCAAATTGGAGTTTTCAACTGCTTTTTCAGCTAAAAACTTTGATTTTTGGTAGTCATCTTTTATATCTTCTGGATTTGTAATTGAGAGATGAATAAGTTTTTCTATTCTATTTTTCTTTGCAATTTGAATTAGAGTTCTTGTTGTTTCAACAATATCGTTTCTAATTCCCTTCTCTTTTGCTTCTTTTGTATCGATACAATTAATAATCATATCTATTGGCTTATCAAAATTTAAATCTAAAGAGCTACCTTCAGAGGAGAGATCCATTATAATATTATTTGAAACATTTGTAGCTTTTTTAGTTTTTGAAATATTTATAAAATTGTAATCTTTAAAATGTTCAATGATTTTATTTCCTATAAAACCACTTCCACCTGCTATTAATATATTCACTTAGAGTCTCTTTTCACGTTTTATTTCTTCTTATTATATCGTTATGCAAGAACAATTCCTAAAAAAATTTTGAAAAATTTAAATTTTTTTTCAAAAACCCTTGACAAATATTTTTTTTTCTATTACAATCCCAACTCCAAAGCGAGAGAATGACTTGTTAGCTCAGTCGGTAGAGCATCTCCCTTTTAAGGAGAGGGTCGTTGGTTCGAGCCCAACACAGGTCACCACTTTTAACTTGAATAAAGTCCCCATCGTCTAGCGGCCAAGGACTCTATCTTTTCAAGGTAGCAACAGTAGGTTCAAATCCTCTTGGGGACGCCAACTTTTGCTTTAAAAGGTCGATTAGCTCAGTTGGTAGAGCGCTACCCTTACAAGGTAGATGTCAGAAGTTCGAGTCTTCTATCGACCACCATTTATTAATGTTAATGGTCCGGTAGTTCAGCTGGTTAGAATGCCTGCCTGTCACGCAGGAGGTCGCGGGTTCGAGTCCCGTCCGGACCGCCATTAACTTTTCCATAGAGGTTTACAAATCAACTTTTTAAATTCAAAAATAGAGAAGATATCTTTTAACGACCATTCTTATTTTTTAAAACGAGATGATTTAATTCACCCTATTTTCAATGGAAATAAAGCAAGAAAACTCTATTTTTTAAAAGATCTTCCATTAAAAAAAATAATCTCTTTTGGTGGTATACAATCAAATATGCTTCCTGTACTTTCTTATTTGGCAGAAGAAAAAAAAGCTGAGTTTATCTACTACTGTAAACCTATTCCTATGCATCTTAAAGAAAATCCTATTGGAAACTATAAAGTCTCTTTAAAAAATACAAAATTTATTGAAATTCTCCACGAATATTGGCATGAAACTATAGAAAATCTTAAAAGTAAAAAATTAAAGGATCAAGAGATATTAATCAATCAAGGAGGACTTCAAAATGAGTCTGAAGAGGGGATTAAGATCTTGGCAAAAGAGATAGAAGAGTGGGCAGAAAAAGAGAAAATAAAAGATCTGAAAATATTTCTTCCATCTGGTACTGGAACTACTGCTTTAATTCTTCAGAAAAACACCTATTTTGATGTTTTTACAACTCCTTGTGTAGGTAACAGTAATTACTTAAAAAAACAGTTTTTAGAGCTGGAAAATGATGATGTAACAAAGTGGAATTACCAAAATAAGTTCCCTACTATTTTAGATCTGGAAAAGAAGTATCACTTTGGAAAACCTTATGAAAAGTTTTATCAGATTAACAAAGATCTATTGGAAAATACTAAAGTTGAATTTGAGTTGCTATACGATTCTAAAGGCTGGGTTGTTTTAGATAAATTTAAAAAGGAGATTGGTGAAAATATTCTCTATCTTCACCAAGGTGGTATTTTAGGAAATGAAAGTATGTTAGAAAGATATAAAAAAACTAGTTATAAATAGTTTTTTCCAACTCTTCTTTCAAAAACTTTCTTCCATTTTTCTCTCTAAATATTGAATATAGATCTTTATGGGTTCTTAAAATCATTCTAATTCCATCATACGCTAATTCTTTTACGATTTTAGAATCAATTGAAACTAATACATAAAAATTCTCTTTTTTATCAAACCAGATAGCTTTTTTCTTTGTGCCACTTATCACTTGAAGACTTACATGAGTACCAACTTTTTCTGCAACTTCTACCAGCTGGTTTTTTTCAAAATCATCATCTTTATCAATTTCTTTTAGAAACTTTTCAAAGGATTTTAAAACTCCATTAGAAACTTTATCTTTGATAATTTTTCTTAAATCATCTCTAGCTCCAGCAACTGCTTCTGTTTGCTGGAATCTACTTCCCCCTGTTGTTTTTAAGGCTTTTCCCAAAGCAGAGAGATTATCTAGTGAAGTAGGATCTTCTATCCAATAAGGAACATCATCTTGACTCTCTTTTACCTCTTGAATCTTATCCTGTTTTGTCTCTTCTTTTGTTAGTTTTACTTCTTCTTTTTCTGGTTTAGGAGTATCATCTCCACAACCTAAGAACAGTAGACTAGTTAATCCAATAAATAGCAGTTTTTTTAATTTCATTTTCTATCCTATTTATAATAATATTTATATCCAAAGTAGATGCTAGTATCACTTCCAGATTTCTCTTCTGTTGCATAAGCATCTTCTTTTTCTGCCCATTTTCTACTCATCATTCTAACACCAAATGTAAAATCTGATTTTTTAGACATTGCATATTGACCACCAAATCCAAAACCAAAACCATAAGAGTTTGGAATAAATCCTGAAAGTGAAGAAAAATCGTTATATCCAAATGATGCTCTACCATCAATATATGGAAGAAGATTTTTTGATTTAAAACTTGCTATACCATATTGATAAGTAAAACCAAAGTCTATTAAGTTTTGTGAAAAATAACTATTTAAATAGATCTGATTGTAATTTGTTGTGGCAAAACCACCATTAATATTTATTCCAACTACACTTTTACTTTCATCAAAACTATAAGTTTTTCCATCAGTAATAAATGTATTTCCTGTTGCTTCATGCTTCATAACATACGTTGCATTATTATCATCTCTTAAGTTTGATGATTTAATAGTGTATTTATCAGATCTTTGGGAACTTTCTAAATTAGCTCCTAAGAAAAAGTTTCCTTTCATTCCCATAAAATTTACTGTGTTTTCTGGTTGTTTTGATCTTAGTGTTTTTGATTTTTTAGGCAACCGTCTTTTCGTTGTAGACCTTTTCCTAGGTTTTCTTACAACCTTCCTCTTTTTATATTTAGAAGGTTTTTTATATCTTTTTTTCTTTTTGTATTTTTTACTTTTTTTAGAACGGACTTTTACCTTATATTTTTTCCCATTTTTATAGACATATTTGTATTTTGCTGCCTCTGCTTTTTCAGGGG
>JAOXRY010000060.1 GCA_025800305.1 Campylobacterales bacterium
GCATAGTTTGTAAGAAAAAATAAGGTGTGAATTATACACACCTTATTATTAAAAAGAAGAAAATTAGTTTCTATCCATACAGTTAAGATCTTTGTATGCTTGGATAACTCTATTTTTCATAGAAAGTTGTCCTTCTCTTAACCATTTTCTTGGATCATAATATTTTTTGTTTGGTTTATCATCACCATCTGGGTTTCCGATTTGCCCTTGTAGGTAATCATGCTTCTCAGCAACATACTTTCTAACACCGTCCCAAGTTGCCCACTGTGTATCTGTATCAATATTCATTTTGATAACACCATAGCTAATTGCTTCTCTTATTTCTTCAAGAGTTGAGCCACTTCCTCCATGGAAAACAAAGTCTACTGGTTTAGAGTCAGTTCCGTGTTTTTCAGCAATAAAAGACTGAGAATTATCTAAAATCTTTGGAGTTAGTACAACATTTCCTGGTTTATAAACACCGTGAACATTTCCAAAAGAAGCAGCAACTGTAAAGAAAGGACTTACTTCTCCTAGTTTTTCATAAGCATAGTTAACATCTTCTGGTTGTGTATAAAGAAGTGCGTTGTCAATATTTGTGTTATCAACACCATCTTCTTCTCCACCAGTAACACCTAGCTCGATTTCAATTGACATACCGATTTTACTCATTCTTTTTAAGTATTCTACACATGTTCCAATATTTTCTTCTAAAGGCTCTTCGCTTAGATCTAACATATGAGAAGAAAAAAGTGGTTTTCCAACGTGTTTAAAGTATGCTTCACCAGCGTCTAATAAATCATCAATCCAAGGAAGTAGTTTTCTTGCAGCATGGTCTGTATGCAAGATTACAGGAATCCCATAACCCTCTGCTAAAGCATGTACTAATTTAGCCCCTGCAATTGTTCCTAGACTTGGGTTTTTAAGACCCTTTCCTGCAAAGTAATCTCCACCACCGTTTGAAAACTGGATAATAACTGGAGAGTTAACATCCTTTGCTGCTTCTAAACAAGCATTGATTGAATCACTGTTTACTACGTTAATTGCTGGAATTGCATAGCCGTTATCTTTTGCAACTTGATAAACTTTTTTTAGATCTTCACCAAAGATAACCCCTGGTTTTACAAAATCAAATAATTTTGACATTCAAACTTCCTTATCTATTTAAATTTATTTTGTGAAATACTTAACTTTTGATCTTTTCACTAAAGAACCAATTTTTTTGTCTAGTTGTTTTTTGAATTTATCAGCTTTTGCCGCTTCTTCAAGTTTGTATGCAATTGTTTCAAAAGGAATTTTTTCTTCTCTTTTTTTATCTTCTACATAGATTACATGGTAGCCGAATCTTGTTTGTACTGGTTTTTTTGTGAATTGACCAGACTTCATTTTAAAAGATGCATCAGCAAAAGGCTTAACCATCTTATCTTTTGTAAACCAACCAAGATCTCCACCATTTTTACCACTAGGTCCTGTTGATTTTTCTTTTGCTAAAGAGATGAATTTCTCTTCTAATTTTTTACTACTTGTTCTTTTTAAGGTTTTGATAATCGATTTTGCTTCTTTTTCTGTTTTAACTAAGATATGTCTAGCTTTTACTTGTGCTTGTTTTGAGAATTTATCGATGTTATCGTTATAAAATTTTTTTATTTCTTTAGCTGTCACTTTTACTTTTCCAAGTTCATTTTTCATCCATAGGTTTGTAGCAAGTGTTTCTTCAATTCCTTTTAATTGTTTTTTGTATTCAGGATTAGATTTGATACCAGATTTGATTGCATGTTTCGACAATACTTTTCTTTGAACAATCTGTTCTACAATTTTATGGATCATATCTTTTGGAATTTGATCAATTTGTGGTGCATTTGGATTTGCAGATAGAACAATCTCAATATCTTTTTCTGTGATTTTTTCATTTCCAATTTTTGCATAAGTTTTTGCAAAAACTGCTGCGTTTGTAAGTAGCACTGCAGAAGCAATGATTAAAATTTTCTTCATTTTTTACCTTTATGTATTGTTTTTAAAAATTTAGCGATTTTATCATAAGATCCTTTTAACAATTGGCACAGGTAAAAGGAAAAAATATAGATATGGTGGATTTTAATAAATTTGTAAAATACTCAAAACCAGGACCAAGATACACAAGCTATCCAACGGCAATAGAATTTGGAACAGAGTATAGTTATGAGGAGTATATTGGTTCTTTAGAAGAATCAAATAGTAAAAATAGACCTCTTTCTATATACATACACTTACCTTTTTGTAGAAGTGCTTGTTACTTCTGTGGCTGTAATGTTTTATATACAAGTAAAGAAGAAAATAAAGATAAATACATAGACTATCTTGAAAAAGAATTAAAAATTTTATCGTGTCATTTAGATACAAAAAGAGAAGTTTCTCAGTTTCATTTTGGTGGAGGAACTCCTACATTTTTTAGCGCAGAACAGTTAGACAGAATTATTAAGTTATTTAGATCTTACTTTACAAATTTTGCTGATGATGCAGAAATTAGTTGTGAAATTGATCCAAGATTTTTCAATGAAGAGCAGATGAAGGTATTAAAAGTTGGAGGATTTAATCGTCTTAGTTTTGGAGCACAAGACTTTGATGAAAAAGTTCAAGTAGCAACCCACAGAATTCAATCTTTAGAGGTTTCTAGTGATGCAGTGAATTTGGCAAGAAAATATGAGATGGATAGTGTGAATATAGATCTTATTTATGGGCTTCCTTATCAGACTTTTGATAGCTTTAAAGATACATTAGAAAAAACAGTTTCTATGGATCCAAATAGGTTGGCGATTTTCAATTATGCCCATGTTCCTTGGTTGATGAAAACAATGAGAAAAATTGATGAAACAACTCTTCCTACTCCTGATGTAAAGTTGGAAATCATGAAGTACGCAATTGATTATCTCCAATCCCATGGATATAAAATGATTGGAATGGATCACTTTGCCAAACCTGATGATTCTCTTTTTAAAGCAATTGAGAGTGGTGAGATCCATAGAAACTTCCAAGGGTACACAACAAAAGGTGGTTCAGATCTAATTGGTGTGGGAATCACAAGTATTGGTGAGGGATTTGATTGGTATGGGCAAAATCTTAAAAAACTAAAAGAGTACGAAAGTGCTATTGATAGTGGAAAACTTCCTTTTGAAAAGGGGATTAAACTTAATCAAGATGACTTAATTAGAAAAAGAGTTATTATGTATATGATGGCTAATTTTGAGTTAGAGTTTACAATGATTGAAGAAGAGTTCAATATAAGTTTTCAAGAGTATTTTAAAGAAGGAATAGAAAGTTTATCTGAATTTGTCCAAGAAGAACTTATATCAATAGATGATAAAAAAATTGTTGTAAGTGAAACAGGAAAACTTCTTATTAGAAATATTGTTATGGTCTTTGATCCTTATCTTAAAAAGATCCCTGAAAACCAAAGAAAGTTTAGTAAAACTCTATAGATTAAACCGACTTTAGTTCGGTAAAGTAGTTTTTATTTTTTACAAATTGTATAAGGTTGAACTTTATAACATTACTTGTACTAAAAAAAAACAAAAGGGGAACTATTCTAATGAAAAAATCATTATTAGGGTTTGTTGCAGTTATTGCAATGATTTTTACAGGTTGTCATAATCAGCCATCGCCAGTTCATGTAGAGGATATTAAATCTTTATATATCACTTATGATGAAGCTAAAAAAATTCACAAAG
>JAOXRY010000103.1 GCA_025800305.1 Campylobacterales bacterium
CCCTGAACCTTTAGGAAGAGTATCTGTTGTAAATAGTTTATCCTATAATGCTTTACTAGCACAAAAAGAGCCTTCAAAAGTTTTAATAGAAGCAAAAGAGGTTATCTCTTCTGACTCACACGACGTTTCTAAAGGTAATTTGTTAATGTCTGTAGCGAAGCAAGGTTACATACAGACTGGAGAGGGAGCTTTAAAGAAATTATCTATTACAAAAAAAGAGGATGAGTTATTTTCTTATATTGATGAAGCAAATATTACAACTCCCACTTGTATCTTTTTTATCGGAGAGATGGAAGATAGTGAGCTATGTATAGGAGCTTACACAAGTGAAGATAATGTAATAGACACAACAAATACTTATATAAGGAGACTTGGAATATGGAACTAAATAAAAGAGCTAAAAAATACCTAGAAGTAGGAAATATAGATAAAGCTAGAGAAGAGATTAAATATTCTCTAAATATAGAACATAGAAATAAATGGGAAGAAGAGCAAAAAGTAAAATACTTAAAACTATTTCCTATTTATAGACCCATGACAGAGGAAGAATACTATAAAGAGGTTAAAAACTTTGAAGCAACAGAGAGAGTTTTACGGGAAGATTTAAAAGATACTCCTAATAAAAAAATAGACTATTCTAATAACCCAAGATTTAAATCTTTACAAGAGTGGATTTTAGAGCAAGATTATATACCTTTAACAGAGCTAGAGTTAGAAAAGAGAATATCAGAGTTTTTATTTAAAGAGTATATACCACTAAGAAAAAATGCTTATCCAGATTTAGGAGAGTTACCTGATGCTCTCACAAAAGATTGGGATAATATGCCAAATGATTTTAAAAAACTTTTTTCTAACTTAGGAACTTACTTAGAGAAATGCAAAGAAGTTAAGAAAATGTATCCTAAGGAGGTTAAAAGTGCCTAATTTATTAAAAAAAATTAAGAGTAAAATCTGTGAACGTGGGCAAAAATGCTCATGTTTCATAGATAGAATGTTTAAGTGGGATTGGAGTAACTGTTGTGAAGAACATGATAAGGATTACATACAACAAAGAACAGCTACAAAAGAAATTGCAGATAAAAAATTCTATAAATGCTTAGTTAAAAAAGCACCTAAATGGATTGCTAAATTAATGTATTCAACTATTAAAAAAAGTAAGATATCTAAAGGGTATTGGGAGGGTTATAAAAAGAATAAATCATAAAAGCCACAGCTAACCG